>JAGVJW010000185.1 GCA_020050895.1 bacterium
CCACCACCCAGCAAAACCTGCTTGGGGTTGTTTCTATTCACCGCCAGTGGCGGAAGCCACATCTGATTCCTGTGCGCGAAATCCTTACCCACTGCATTCCACCCCAATTCTGCCTGCCTGTTGTACAAAACGAATCCGGGATAGACAGCAAACAAAGAATTTCCATTGTCTCCGGAAACGAGATTGGCATAGTCGCCTGAAATAATTTGATTGAATGCTCTGGCAGCGACGGCCGTATCGACTGTGCTGCGTTGAAATCCCTGATCTTGTGCGCCGGCAGATACAACTGCCACGTTGTCGCGGCTGGTATACGAACTGTAATACTGGCTCACATTGAGATTCTCTAGGCTTATGTTTCTCACGGTCTTAGCATTATCTGTCGAAACATAAATGCCACCATCGGTGCAAATAAAGGTTAACGACGATCCATCAGATTTTAACAATGATGACAATGAAGGAATGTCGGCGTGCAGCTTATTTAACGGATCGGCATAGTACTCTCCCCAACTATTGATGGGAGCCCAAAGAAGTCCGTCATCATCAGATCTGTACACGTCCACGCCGCCAAACAGCCATGTGAGTTCATCACCGGCCGTCCGGCAAAACGAGCGTTGCTCGAACGGACCAAACGCTACGCCCGATCTTGGCTCCCACGTAATTCCCTCATCGTAGCTAATATAAAAATGTGTAGAATCTGAATCGGTAAGAGCAAGCATTAGTTGTTGGATGGACTGACCTGCAACAAGCTTCTGCCTAACATTTTCGAGCTTTGGCAACATGCTCACCGGGACAATTTCACCACTACTCTTAAATAAGGCTAGCGTATCGCCATAGATAATCATAGTGTTATCGCCACCATCCGTCCAGACAGTTTGAACACCATCGAGAAACGCTATGCGTGTAAACGATGCGCCGGAATCCACACTTCGATAAACAACACCGCGGGCGCGCCATTCCGGTCCATAGTCCCACTCATAACCAACACCAATGATTTCCAATCTTCCGGAGCGTTGGCAGGAAACAACTCTGAAAAACGAACCCCATCGCTGCATTTCCTCCAGACCCAGAGCCTGAGACCACAGCGTGTCGCCCTCATTAAGAATGTAAGACCTCGGGGAGCTGGACACAACAACAAGCCGTTCCGATCCGTCGGCCATTGTAATATTTTTTATTAACCTCGGATACTGAATCCTCTGCGATTCATTGAGAATAGTCCAGGACTTGCCCTTCGTGTTACCCACCCAGACAGTGCCACCATCGCCCCCTACCCAAACTCGGTCGGACTCTTCATCATAATCAACAGCTACAATGCGTCCAGCCTGATTTATGCTCCCAATCTCGCGCCAGTCTCCGGTTACACCCGGCGTATCGGTCTGTACACTCTCACCCTTGCGTGCAAGCATGCGCGCTACACGCGCATCGCGTACATGTTGGTTAACAATTCTCCAATTCATTCCACGGGGAACTATATGGAGTGATTCGAAAAATTCCTCAGCCTGTTTTTTATGCTCTGCACCTTCGCGTTGATTTGAAGGCACCTGAACTTGAGCAAGGGATGAGGTAGTGAGTAAAACGAACAGAATGCTGAGGATCTTCATCACCTCCTCAAATTACCATATATTCTTTTTTGTGATTTCGATGCAGAGAATTGAGGAATAAGCCGCACCGATGCCCCATAACCAAGCCTTCCAGTAATGAGTTTGATGCGAGCCTATTTGAGCCATGCAGTCCCGTATCTGCGCATTCTCCAACGGCATACAAGCCCTCTACATTCGTAGCACCGTTAAGATTTGTCGTTATCCCGCCGCACAGATAGTGGACGGCGGGTGCCACGGGTATACGCTGAACAGTTGGATCGATTCCATTCACCATACAGGTGTGCACTACGCCGGGAAATTTCGTAAGCAATTCAGACTTGTTGAGTCCGGTTGCATCTAGATACACGCATGATTTATTGGTATTTTTCATGCTCTCCCAACATGCAGCAGTTACAACATCGCGCGGAGCGAGACAGCCTTGTGGGTGCCTGCTGAGCGGTACCACATCGTTGCCATTCACGTCAACCAATTTTGCACCTGCGCCACGGAGAGCTTCTGTGATAAGGGGCATCATAACGTGAGTGTGAGGTGGTCTGTCGTGCACATCCGATGATCCATCCGGTACAAGTGCAGTAGGGTGCCACTGAACTTTATCAACGTTTGAAACTCGCGCACCTACTTCAAGTGCCAACTGAATACCATCTCCCGTTGCAGATTCCGGATTCGTCGTCAGAGGGAACTGGGCCCCAATTCCACCTGATGCAATCACCACAGCATCGGCAGTATAATACCTGACTTCGTGAGTGAGAGTACTCCTGGCAATTGCACCAGAAACAGCAGAATCATTTTGGATCAAGGATTCAACACTTGAGTAAGGCATGATATCAACAGAATCGTGTTTCCTCACATCTGCAAGCAATACATCGTGCAAATGCCTTCCGCTATGATCTCTTGCATGGACAACACGCGGCAAACTATGTCCACCCTCAAGCGCAAGATTAATTGAACCATCGGCATTTCTATCGGGATGAAATCCGATCGAAAGCAAATCATTCAATCTATTCTTTGCATCGCCAATCACTGCTGCAACTGTCCACACATTGTTTGTAAAATGCCCGGCACGCAGCGTATCGTGAACATGCGAGTGAACGCTATCGGTGGGTCCGATGGGGACTGCGATACCTCCCTGAGCGAGAGGCGTTGCTCCATCATCAACAGCACCCTTACTAAACATCAACACATCAACGTAAGGTGTGAGCGTTCGAGCCACACTCAAGCCTGCCACACCAGTTCCGATGATGATCACACGATTCATAGAGCCATCATTTTGTTTATTGGGAGAGCGGCACGTTCACGCAAAAGTTCGGGAATTACAATTCTGTGAGTAAGTGTTTCCAGCGACGCTTTAATTTTTTCCAGCGTTATCATCTTCATATACGGGCAGATGCCACATGCGCACGTGTTGGGTTCATCCGTTGGAGCAGGAATCAGTTTAGCGTGCGGTGCAGCCTGGCGCATTTCCTTCAGAATACCCTCTTCTGTAACTACGATATACGTACCAGAATACTCTTTACTAACATAGTTTAGCAATGCAGATGTAGACCCAATAAAATCGGCAATCCTCAGCAATTCGGGCGTACATTCCGGATGAGCGATAATCCTTGCCATCGGATTCGCAGCTTTCAAGCCCCTTACCTGATCAACAGAAAACGCATCATGCACTTCACACGTAGCATCCCACAGGGTAATGTTACGTCCGGTTATCTTCTGCAGCCACTTCCCCATATTTCTATCCGGTGCGAAGATAATTTCCTTATCCACCGGTATAGAATTAATCACCTTCAGGGCATTGGACGACGTACAGGTAATATCGCTCAGAGCTTTCACTTCCACTGAGCTGTTCACATAGGTAACAACAACACGATTTGGATGTTGCTCAATAAATTTACCAAACTCATCGGCCGGACATCCCTCGGCCAGCGAGCACGTAGCATCAGGATCAGGCGAGAGAACCTTAACATTCGGCACGAGCACAGCGGCCGTTTCAGCCATAAAGCGCACGCCTGCAACCACCAGGACATCTGCAGTACACTTCTGAGCCCACTGAGCCATTGCAAGGCTATCGCCAACATAATCGGCAACTTCCTTAACATCTGAGGTTTGATAGTAGTGAGCTACAACAGCGGCATTGCGTTGCTGTTTCAGGTCACGTATTTGGTCCTGCAGCCTTTCCACACACAAAAATACGAGTTTTAAGACCTCGCCATCTTATTTCAGAAATAAATTCCTGATAGCGTGAGGAACCCACCCTATTCAAGCTGCTCCAACATAAAAGGCATCGTCATATCGGAAGTAGGCTGGTCCTACAAAATTAAACACTCTTCTTAGTCAATCGTTGTTTACCTATGTGCGCACCTTCGAATGCAACCGGTATGGTGTATTCGAGAGTTGAATGCAGGCGACGTTGATTGTAATATTCGATATAATGCCAGGCCTCGAAGCGAGCATGGTCAACATTGCGGTAGATCATTTTGTCTAACCCCTCAACAAGGCGTTGATCAATTGCTACGTCGACGTGCCAGCCGATGATTCGGCGCGAGAACAGATCCACAGACGCAACAGAATCGATTTTCCCACAACAACTTTGCAACTCTCCCCCAGGCCCCCTCTCCTCGCGGAGAGGGGGCGGTGCCACACCAACCATGATGCCGGGTATTAGGGATACCCGGCATGGAGGAAA
>JAGVJW010000116.1 GCA_020050895.1 bacterium
AAGCATTTCATATATCACCTTTCATGTTTTTTTACACTGATCCTTGAATAAGGCGTCACTCGCGCATGCAGCTACTGTACCAAGACCTTCCTCGTGCAAACAACAGTGGAGTTCTGCATGCCGAGAACGATCTTCAGGCCAGGCGACACATTCACAGCAGAAGGGCTTGAAGCCAGCGGAACACTCCCCGTCCAAATCAGCGTGCCATCAATGTTGCGAACTTCAATGTCTGTTAGGCTCGAAGGATTGGCGCTACTTATGAGGATTCCACTCGGACCCGATGTTGGTATCGCAACAAGGTCACAACTTCCTGCGCCTCCACCTCCACAATAATTATTTGCTTCGACGCTGTCACTATATGCCGTAAACTGTGAGTTGCTCAGATGAAACCCTGATAACATCTTTTGAAATCCGTCTTCCCTGATGAAAGGATACGGATCTGCCCCACTCACCCAGGTGTTTATTCTGATGTAGGCATACGTTGTATCTTCTACAGTGTTTGGAACTACGCAACGAACCCGTGCACCCATGGGATACCAGGAGTCGATGCACGGTTTCTTGTTATCCGTTGTTGCCCCAATTGCAAAACTGTCCAGTAACATTATACGTGTCCCGCTCCCACTATCAACAAGCTCCACGGAGTACCCGATCCCATTGTTGTTTACGTACCTGCTGAATGAAAGAGCCGATGAATATCGATCAATCCAGGAAAGTCTTCGAAAGAACTGCAACGTATCGTTACTAATAACCGGAAAGGTTCTCGTTGCAGACCTGCTGCGCATTTCCGAAGCAGTCCAGTCCGCTCTGGGACTATCTGTCCCTTCGTCATAGTTGACTACTCTCTTATCGCACCAATTCGATAAGAACAGCCGCTTCCTGTTTAACAGGAACTCGGAAAAGAACCACGAGCTGAACGACGAATCTGCTTCGTACGAAAAAGAAAAGTATGGTGCAAAGTGTTCCGGGGGCAAAAGCGTAGTATCACCATCAGTTCTAAAGCTTGCCATTGCATATCCTGAATCAGAAGAGATCGCTTGAAAAAGAGAATCACATTGTCCGTATCCAACATGCGCTGTGAACAGCAACGAACAGGATATAAGGCCGAGCGTACAAATGAAAGGTCTCATTTACATCACCGTAACTTGTATGTAACAAAAAATATTTACCCCATCCTCTTCGGTGGATACATCAGCTTGAACGGATCATGCCGCTCATTTGCCCGGACGTCATCTCTTGTTTGACCCATTTTGTCAGATGTAGGACACAATCAGCTGTTTGTTTTGGCATATTAAAAAAAAAAAAATAGTAACCAAATTAAATCTTTGACACGATTCAGAACCTCATCATTCCAGGCAAAGCGAGGAGCCATGTGCCGGGTCACAGTGCCAATGCAATGGCCATGAGTATGGTTACCACAATTTGCAAATAGATGGTGTTCACATTTGCTTTCACAAGTGTGCGTTCAAGTATGTGTTTACGCATATACGTCCACACCCAGGCTCCATAGACAAGGCTGGCAGCCACCGGCACCCAGAGAAAAGGTTTACCGTAGGTTACCGAAAGCCAGCCGATAAATGCAGTCGCTGCAAGCCACACCAGACCCCAAATCCACACTGCACTCTTCTTACCAAAAGTTACTATCAGATGATTCTTACCCGTAGCTGCATCACCTTCAATATCGGGTACTTGATTGATCACAAGAATATTCGTCGTCAGCAATCCTGCGGGAATTCCGAACAGAAACGCTTCCCAGGAATAAAGTCCCGTGATGACGTAGTACATGCCCATCGTAATTAATGGTCCAAAAGCAATACTGATGGCAAGCTCACCAAGCCCCCTTCGAGCAACAAGTCGTACAGGAGGTGCCGTGTAAAAGAATCCGCATATCAAGCCGATGATTCCAATGATCAGGACCCCTTGTCCAACCACGATAGATAAATAAACACCGATTGCTAATGCCAGCAGCATAAGGCTCACTGCAACGGCTCGTGTTCCCTTCAAGTCGATCAGCCTCATTTCTATGGCACGGCTACCGCCTGAATATTGAACAAAGTATTTGGTGTTTGCCTGATCTGTGCCGCTCATCACGTCGAAGTAATCGTTAAAAACATTACTCGCCAAATGCAGCATCATCACTCCGAACATTGCAAGCAAGGCATTCGCCCAATTGATAGCGGTGTGTGCAACCCCTGCAGAAAATGCAATTCCGACAAAAACCGGAGTTATTGCTGCAGTGAGAAATGGTGCTCGAGTTATCACCAGCCAGCGCAACATTTTTGTCGACCCTTTGATGGCAATATCGACGGGAGCAGGCAATTCTTCTGTTATGCCACAAAATCCAATCTGCTGTCCAGCTTTGAATGTTGGCGTTATGCGAATTCTGGCACCAAACAGCTCGCCATTCTTCCGAATGAAATTCGTTTCTGTAACATATTCACCTTCTTTAACAGCAGTGCCAAGCCACGTCGATAAATTTTGTAACACAATCTCGCCCGGCGAGAAGACGCTCACTCGCAACTTGCCAACAGTTTCATTGGGCGAGTACCCGAACATGACTTCGGCGCCTGATGAATACGTTTCAATTATTCCTTCGAGGTCGCATGTAATCACAGATTTTTCAAGTGTAGTAGCCATCACCGTTCCTTGAATGAATAGAGAGTAGGCAAATGTAGGAACACTGACTCATTGGTCAATATGCCCGGGTTTATTTTTGCTTTCATGATTGCACTCATTTCTGTATCCGATAAAACTGGAATCGTTGAATTTGCCCAAGCGCTGCATAGTCTGGGCATTACCATTATCTCTACGGGAGGTACTGCGTCTGTTTTGAAGGGGGCGGGCATACCTGTAATAAAGGTTAGCGACGTCACGCAATTCCCTGAGATTCTCGACGGAAGGGTGAAGACTCTTCATCCTAAAATCCATGGGGGGCTGCTTGCAGTGATGAACAACCCGGAGCACGTTAAGCAAATGCAGTTACATGGAATAGAAAAAATTGACCTACTGGTAGTTAACCTATATCCGTTCGAAGAAACCGTTTCGCGTTTGGCGGCAACAGACGATGAAATCATTGAGAACATCGACATTGGTGGACCCGCCATGGTTCGGGCAGGTGCTAAAAATTTTGAACATACATGTGTTGTCGTCAATCCCAAACATTACTCATCAATCCTCGAACAACTCAGTTCTGTCGGTAAAATTCCGTCAGCTCTCAGGCTCACACTTGCACACGAAGCGTTTGCTCATACCGCTCACTACGATGCACGCATCGCCGGTTACCTTGCCTTAAAAGTCAGTGCCAATTTTATAGCGGAGACTGCAATTCCATTGCGATTAGACCAACACCTACGTTATGGCGAGAACCCCCATCAAACAGCAGTGTTGTTCGGAACATTTACAAAGATTTTCCAGCAGATTCACGGTAAGGAGCTTTCATACAACAACATTGTTGACATTGACGCGGCATCGAAACTGTGTTTGGAATTTTCCGAACCAACGGTATGCATAATCAAACACACAAACCCATGCGGCGTTGGTTCGGGAGCCGATCTTGTTGAGGCATGGAAGAAAGCCTTTGCAACAGACAGTGTTAGTCCATTTGGTGGCATCGTTGCCGTAAACCGAGTGGTTGACTCATCGTTTGCCCAAACAATTCATGCAATCTTTACCGAGGTTGTAATAGCCCCTTCCTTTTCCGCTGAGGCCCTCGAAGTATTACAGCGAAAGAAGGATCGGCGGTTGATTATTGTTGATGAATCACTCCTGCAATACTCCTTCGGATATGAAACACGATCCGTTGCAGGTGGATATCTGGTTCAGACAAGCGACACTAAACTTATTGACGATTCTGTGTTTCGCGTGGTAACCGACCGCCAACCTTCCGATGAAGAAAACGCAGCAATGATGTTTGCATGGAAGGTTGCAAAGCATGTTAAGAGCAATGCAATTGTATATGCTCTCGCAGACAGGACGTTAGCCATTGGAGCGGGGCAGATGAGCCGCGTCGACTCATCGCGCATTGCCGTCCAAAAAGCCCACGACGCCGGGCTCAGTCTGACCGGTTGCGCCGTTGCCTCCGACGCCTTTTTCCCTTTCGCCGACGGGCTACTGAAAGCCGCAGATGCGGGAGCAACGTGCATCATCCAACCAGGTGGTTCCATTCGCGACGAAGAGGTAATCCGGGCAGCAAATGAAAAGGGGCTTGCAATGGTGTACACGGGGTTGAGGCATTTCAGGCATTAGAAAGCTACCAAATCCACCATGCCGGGTATTACGGATACCCGGCATCACGATTTTTTACCACCATGCCGGGTATTACGGATACCCGGCATGGCTTCTTTTCTGTTTACTCTTTCATTTTGCTTGCCTCATGCAACACATTCAAATTGTGCTGCACCTTGGCATAGACAGTCTTATCTGGGAACATTCCATTAGGCTGGAGCTTGCCCGCCGGTGCACCCAGAAGAAGAGTGACGGCTTCTTCGAGCCGACTAATTGGAAAAATCGAAAAGTTCTTTTTTCGGACTGCCTCGATTACGTCGTCCCGAAGCATTAGGTCTTTAATGTTGGTATGCGGAATCAACACTCCCTGCGTACCCGTGAGTCCCTTATCCTTACATACCTCGAAGAAGCCAGTGATCTTTTCGTTGACGCCGCCAATTGCCTGAATATCGCCTTTTTGATTAATCGATCCAGTAACGGCAAGGTCCTGACGTATTGCAAAGTTTGAGATCGCTGATAGAAGAGCTACAATTTCTGCTACCGAAGCACTGTCGCCATCGATTCAGCCATACGATTGCTCGAACGCAATGCTTGCCGTAAATGAAATCGGCTGGGATCGGGAGAACAGTGAACGCAGCAGGCCGGAAAGTATCATCACGCCCTTATTGTGTATCGCTCCAGAAAGTTGCACCTCTCGCTCGATGTTGATTAACCCCGCATTGCCTGCACTTACCGTTGCAGTGATGCGCGAGGGCTTGCCGAAGGAAACAATACCACTCTGATAAACGGTGAGGCCATTGATTTGTCCGACTCGCTTTCCGTCGACGTCGATGAGAAGGACACCTTTCGTTATTTGCTCGCGCATACGTTCGTCAACGCTGTTGCTTCTCCAGAGGCGTTCGTCGAGAGCTTGCTTGACGTGCGTTCGGCTAATGAGGTTAGCACCTG
Source organism: bacterium (assembly GCA_020050895.1). Lineage (GTDB taxonomy): Bacteria > Bacteroidota > Ignavibacteria > Kapaibacteriales > Kapaibacteriaceae > OLB6. The sequence goes on from JAGVJW010000116.1 coordinate 5,170, forward strand.
CCTGACGTGCATAGTGTGATGCTTCGCGCATCAAGTCGGCAACGTAACTAAACTGAAGCGTGATCTTGTCCTGCGAGTCGGTATATGCAACCGCCCACTCAATCAACGCAGCCGCACCGGTTTTGTCGCAATGTAAAAGATCTTCTTCCTCGGCCATTTGCGCAAAGAAGCACGACATGTGCGTTATCATGATCTGCGAGCGATCGGTTTCGTCATCAAACTCAGCATGAATCTTAAACATCTTGTGAAAGTCTTCCTCGGCTGCCCACAATGCATGATAGATTGAAGAATCCCCTAACAAGATGATCTTGACGTTCACCGTAATGTATTCGGGCTTTATCGTATTGAGCTGGAACTGCGATTCAGGTGCCTGAATGTCGAGCCGACCGTATAACATAACTTTTTTTAACGCCGACCAAATCATCGGGTCGGTAAATACATCCATTGCATTGAGAGCGATGAATCCTCCGTCAGCTCGCAGAAGCGACCCCGGCCGAATCTGCGTGAAATCAGTTATTGCAAAACCCTTTGCATCGATGCGCTTCTCAATGCTTCCAAACAAGCTTGCATGGGTGGGAGACGTCTCGATGACTATAGGTGCTTCCTTTGTGTCGTAATTATCGACGATGAGGTTTACGGTATACAACCGTTCCAGTGAACGAGCATGCTCTTCGAGCGCTTCGTCTACAACTCCTCCAAGTCGGGCAGCGTTGATGCGGACAAACTCTTCGAGGTGCGAGATGATGTGATTTGCAACATCATCAAGAAATTGAGCAACTCGGTCGCGCGGGAAACTGATTCGCACATCATCAAACACTGTCTTGATGAGCACTCCCACTGCGCTCCTGTCGTGCCTCGACAGTTCCTTACGGAATTCAGCCATAATGCGGAGTGATCTGCTGCCAATCTCGTTGAGTTCTTCCTTGTGTTTGAGATATGCATCGCGGATCTTTTCAACCACGCCGAGTTTGATCTCCCCTTTCTGAAGCATTTCATCTAAGTCATCAAGTGTGCGGGGTTTTTCATCAATAAGAGGGAATATTTCTGTTCGGGCTGTACCGTCCTCTTCCTGAATCTGACCCAATACGAAGCCTTCCGGACGGAGCTTTGCGTCAAGCTCTTTCAACAGCGTTTGCTCAAGAGACTGGTATCGGTGAA
>JAGVJW010000103.1 GCA_020050895.1 bacterium
AGCCGAACTCATTGCCACAACGGCTAAGAAGAAATTTCCCAATAGCGCCGATGCATACTTTGCCCTGGGCATCTTGTATTTCAAGTATAAACCGCAGCCTGTACTGGAGTTGGCAGTTCAAAATCTCGAAGAAGCCATAAAACTTAACGATAAGCTTGTACTAGCCCACTTTGTGCTTGCGCAGAGCTATTGGAAGATGGCAAACAGGGAGACCGAAGCCGATCTTGCCAATGAATTATTTAAGCGGTCTCTCCTCGAATGGAACAAGGTTGCACAACTTGATTCTTTGAATGCGAGAGCATGGTTTGAACAGGGGAAGATTTTCTATCTCGCCGAAAGGTGGAACGATGCCGTTGTTGCACTTCTTAAATATCGGGAGCTTCGTCCGGTAGGTACCGGAGATGCAATCGCATCGTGGTATTTGGGGAACGCGTATTATCGTCTCAACAGATGCGATTCGGCACAGATCCACCTGGATGATGCTTCGCGATTGATCGATTCCCTACGAGCACCGGCATCGTTGCAGCTTGCCAAGTGTAAGTTTCTTTCGAAGGATTGGGTAGGGGCCTCCCATACATACAGCATAGCTCTTGCCGGTAGCAAGTCTATGAAGGAGTGGGAAAACACCGATGTATGGTACTTTGGTGCTGCGCTCGTTCTTTCGGGTGATACTGTGCGCGGGATTGAAGTGATGGATGAAGCAGCAGCCAGAGACCCAAAACAGTGCGGCCTCATGTTTAGATTTGGTATACTCCTGCAGCAAAAAAATAAAAATGTTCGTTCCACCGAGATTTTTCGTTTACGGCTTGCCAATTACCAGGACTCCCTAGACTCTCGCATTCATTTCCTGATAGGGAATAATTTCTATGCCGACAGTTTAGTAGACAGTGCCATTGCTGAATATGAAACTGCGCTGAAAGGCGAACCAGGAAATGGAATCTTTTTAGTGCGACTTGCTGAGACTTTTGCATTTATGGGTAACGCCACCAAGGCCCGTGAGCTCTATCATCAGGTTGTTGCAGCAGGATATGATTCATTGGCAGATGAACAACAAAAACGGTCAGCTATTTCGGCTATTCTAAAACTGAATGTGCTTGATTTGGAATTAAAGGGTTGGGGCGAGATTGTTGATCGTTCAAAGATGGGATTGAAGATCGATCCAAAAAATAAATGGCTACATCTCTATATCGCCATCGGGTATCAAGGCATGGGCAAAACAGATGACGCCTGTAAATACTATAAAGAAGTACTCAAGATCGATCCACAGAATGAGACGTCTCAGAAGAATAGCAAGGCATTAAACTGTCCATAGTTTATGCACTAACCCATCTCCCGATTTTCCATATATTTGCGGTCTTGTGGAACGGACCTCGCATCGTTACCCTGCTATTTCAGTTCCAATTCGAGGGCTCACGAATGGCCCAAGAAATTTTGAACTGAAAGTTTCGGCTAAGAAGGTTCCTGACATTGTTCCGGAGTACGTCGGTGATCTGGAAATCAGTGGTCAGGTAGTTCGAGTCGGACAGCGATATCGGGTGAATGTGGACGTGTTAGGCCTTGCCCATCTTATCTGCGATCGATCGTTGGAAGAGTTCGATGAGCCAGTTCGGATTCATGTTGATTGCGAGTTTGTTGTAGATGCCGAAATGGCGTCACAACAAGTCGGACAGATTGTTGATCCGGAAGATGTGCATGGGTTGATGCCCGACGCAACAGAGATAGACGTAACAGACGAAGTGCGCCAGGAGCTGGCACTCGCTTTACCAATGCGCCGGGTTGCTCCGCAATACAGAAACATGGAACTGAACCAGCTTTATCCCCTTGATAAAGACGAATCTGACACTTTGGATGAACGCTGGGCAGCACTGAGGAAACTGAAATAGAATAGTACAGAAAGGCAGGAATCGGTTATGCCGAACCCAAAACGACGACATTCAAAATCTCGCGGCGCTAAACGCAGAACTCATTATAAAGCTTCAGTACCGGCAATCGTTACCTGTCCGAACTGCGGCTCGGCAAAACAACCACATATTGTTTGCCATTCCTGCGGCTATTATAACGGCCGAAAAATTCTCGTAATAGATTAATCATCAACGGAGTTGACGTGTCAGCTTCGTCACAGGCGTCGCCCCGTGTGCGCGTGGCTATCGACGCGATGGGTGGAGACTATGCCCCTGCCTATGAGGTTGCCGGAACATTCGAGGCTCTGAAACATCTCGGTGAGTCGGCGGAAATTATTCTCGTAGGACGTGAGAACGAGATCAAGCGCGAATTGGAGCGCCATAATAAAAGCGAACTCATCCGCGTTGTACACGCTCCCGATGTTGTTGGCATGGCCGATGAACCGTCAGCTATTGTAAAAAATCGGAAGGAATCTTCGCTGTACATTGGCATCGATATGATGAAAAGGGGCGACGTGGACGCGTTTGTCTCAGCCGGTAATACCGGTGCTGTGATGGCAACCGCTACGATGGTATGCGGACGGATTTCCGGCGTCAGCAGACCAACAATTGGATCGTTCTTTCCCACCGCTACTAACAAACCAACACTCGTTGTTGATGTTGGCGCAAACGTTGACAGTAAACCGCGGTTCCTCTACGATTATGCACTCATGGGAGAAGTGTATTCAAGGACGATGCTCAACATCACTTCTCCAACGGTAGGATTATTGAATGTTGGCGAAGAAGAAGGTAAAGGAACTGAGAATGTTCGGGAAGCATATGCTATGCTTAGCCGGGCGCCGATACGTTTTGTTGGGAACGTCGAAGGGCGCGACATCCTGTCTGGAACAGTTGATGTTGTAGTTTGTGATGGTTTCGAAGGAAATATTATTCTCAAGTTTGCAGAAAGCGTCATTAGTTTTTTACGAGCCCGGTTCAAACTATTTGCTTCTCAAAGCTTTGTTCATGGAATCACGGTTTCTTTATTCAAGCCCGTTCTTAGGGCCGTCCTTCGAGGAATGGATTATCAGGATTACGGTGGAGTCCCCCTGCTGGGAGTCAACGGAATTGTCATCATTGGACATGGTTCATCAACACCAAAGGCGCTTGGCAACATGATCGTTCGAGCCGTCGAAATGGTCCAGCGAGATGTAAATGGTCAAATCGAGCAGGCACTGAAGCAACCCGAAGAATCACAGTCTATTAGATAATGAGAGCTACCATAACTGCAATTGCACACCATGTGCCGGAAACTGTATTTGATAATCACTGGTTTGAATCCAGGTTAGACACCACGGATGAATGGATACAATCCCGAACAGGGATTCGCGAACGGCACTTTGCTTTTGAAGGTGCTTTGTCCGACATTCTCGTTCCTTCTGCTCTCGAAGCACTGTCGAGACGGGGCATGAAACCTGAAGACGTTGAACTCATCATAGTAGCAACGGTTACCGGAGATCGAGTATTTCCGTCGACGGCATCTATCCTTCAGCGTAAAATTGGTGCAGTTAACGCGTGGGGATTTGATTTAGCAGGTGCGTGTTCTGGATTTCTTTATGCCTTGATAACGGCGGCCAAAATGGTTGAATCCGGGACCATAAAAAATGTTCTGTTGTGCTCAGGCGATAAAATGAGTGCGATTACAAATTTCGACGACAGATCCACATGTGTGTTATTCGGAGATGGCGGCGGTTGCCTTGTGATTGAACCTACAGATGACGACTCAATCGGCATCATTGACTATGTATTGAAGATGGATGGCAGAGGAGAGCCACATCTGCACCAAAAGGCAGGAGGCAGCCTTCGTCCACCCTCGATTGAAACTGTTACAAATAGAGAGCATTTTGTTTATCAAGATGGGAAAACGGTTTTCAAGTCGGCCGTGATAGGAATGGCCGATGCATCGCACGAGATTATGGTACGAAACAGACTCGAAGCCAAGGACGTTGCGTGGCTTATACCACATCAGGCAAACCTTAGAATTATTGATGCAACGGCCGAACGAATGGGTCTTTCAAAAGACAAGGTAATGGTGAACATTGACCGCTATGGGAACACAACGGCAGGTACAATTCCAATTTGCATCTCTGAATTGTATGAGCAAAAGAAGATTAAAAAGGGTGATGCTCTTGTGTTATCCAGTTTCGGTGCAGGTTATACATGGGGAGCGATCCTTGTTCGATGGGGTTTGGAGAAAATGCAATGAAGTCTGCTTTGATGTTTTCCGGACAAGGATCGCAATACGTTGGGATGGGTAGTACGCTTGCAAGTGAATTTCCGGAAGCGCATGATGTAATTGTCCGCGCCGATGAAGTGCTCGGTTACTCCATTAGCGAGATTATGCGAATTGGTCCGGCCGAGACGATAACACAAACGCGTTACACGCAGGTGGCCTTATTTGTTCACGAAGCAGCCATCCTAGCTGCAACCGATGCCGACAGAATTGCCGAGGCCGTTGCAGGCCACTCCCTGGGCGAATACACGGCGTTATATGCCGCTGGAGTTCTCTCGTTTCACGATGCGCTTGTTCTTGTTAAGCTGCGCGGAGAGCTCATGTTCGAAGCAGGCCAAGCTGTGCCGGGGACGATGGCTGCCATCGTTGGTCTCTCCGACGATCAGGTACAGGCAACGTGTAACGAACTCAATGGAACTGCCGATGGTGTTATTGTCACTGCCAATTTTAATTCACCCGGCCAGGTTGTTGTTTCAGGGTCAGCGAACCTTGTTCGTAGTTCGATGGCAGTTTTTAAAGAACGCGGTGCGCGGATAGTAAAAGAATTGCAGGTGAGTGGAGCGTTCCATAGCCCCTTACTGAATTCGGCGCGTGAAGGTCTTAAAAAGGCGATCAATTCAATGACGTTTAACGATGCACGGATTGACGTCTACGTCAATGTATCCGGAACTCGCGAACAGCGTGCAGAAGTATTGCGCGAAGCATTGATTGCGCAGCTTACGGCACCTGTTCAGTGGACGCGAACAATGCAAACGATGTATGCAAACGGAGTACGCCGATTCATTGAAATTGGACCAGGCGGTGTTCTGCAAGGGCTAGCTAAACGAACCGTTGACGGCGTGGAAATCAGCGGCGTCGACACAGCAGAAGACGCAAGAAAATTTATCAACTCAATCTCTAACGTTCAATGACAAGCCTTGACGGTAAAATCATTATCGTAACTGGAGGATCGCGTGGCATTGGCGAAGCCACCGTACGCAGTTTATGTGCCGACGGAGCACGTGTATATGCCACTTACAACATCGGTGCAGAAAAGGCAGCGGGAATTGTTTCGGAAATATCTCAAGCAGGAGGAATAGTAGAGTTTAAACAACTCGACGTTACCAATATTGATGATGTTGTGCATTTTGTAGAAGGTGTTGCTAAGGATGCCGGCCGGATTGATGGTCTTGTGAATAATGCAGGCATTACCAGGGACGGTCTTATCATGCGTATGTCTGCTAAAGATTGGGCCGACGTCATCTCCACAAACCTTAGTGGAGCTTTCTACTTTTGTAAGGCGGTATCGAGGCAGATGATGGGTCAGCGATACGGACGTATCGTTAACATCGGCAGCATTGTGGGCTTGTCTGGTAATGCTGGCCAAGTGAACTACAGTGCATCGAAAGCGGGATTGGTAGGGCTAACGAAGTCGCTGGCGAAAGAACTGGCGAGTCGGAACGTTTTAGTAAATTGCGTCGCTCCGGGATATGTTGAAACCGATATGACCGGCAAGCTTAACGAAGAACAAAAACAAACATATTCGCTCTCCATTCCGTTAAAACGAATCGCAAGCGCCAACGAGATTGCAAAGGTTGTCGCATTTCTCCTTTCCGATGATGCATCATACATCACAGGACAGGTGATCAATGTAGACGGTGGTCTTGCAATTTGATCTGCCGAATCATTCGTGTTTTGAGGAACAATCA
>JAGVJW010000052.1 GCA_020050895.1 bacterium
AGCATTTCCAGCGTATTGGTGAAAGTTCACGGTAAATGGAAGTATCCATGTGCTATCGAGAGACGAAATACGCTTTCGTTGTTTCCAGTTTACAGCATACCTACCCGGCAGTGTAGGCTTCCCCTCCTCTCCGGTATTAGCGGCAGCAAACCGCACCAGTAAACCGTTTTTGTAGCAGGCATAGCATTGCCATTTATTGCTGATGAAGACAATCTTGTCAACACGCTCTCCACCTTCATACCACATTGGAAAAACTGAATATGCGCGCAAGTCGGATATAAACGTGTCTGGCAAAACAAGATCGTCGCCAATCCTTACAAATTGAATATCCTTCCGGTTTAACAATGTTAAAACGCGATATTTTGTCCACGTTTTTTGTGTCTTACCAAAATTTTTACGAATGCTGTCAAGTATGTGTGCGTTGGATATATGCAGCTTGTGATATGTTATTCTTGGGAACAGACTCTCGACAGAATCGATGAACTTCTGTCGCTTAACCTTAAATGCGCGGAGGGAATCTTCGACGTGTTGCTGATCCTGAATCGCCTTATCACCGGAGCCATCGGAACAAGCGGTAAGGATGATTGATAACGCTAATGCACAGAGAGTGATTAATGATGATTGTATTCGGGAAAAAAAATGCGTCATGTGTCGTGAGGGTTGTAAATGTTTTTCGCCCCTTCGGTTCAATTTTTGTGGCGTAATTTTGACATAATGCATGCCAAATTAATTTTGTTGTACGTTTTTATAACAGTGCTGCTCATTGGAGCCTGTGGTTCCAGGGATCAAAAGGTAGACCAAATTGTAGAAAAGCCCAAATCAATTTCAACACCCCTACCATCGCCAGAGGCACCTATACAGACAATCAAAATCGTTAAAAGATTGCCGCACGATACAACTGCGTTTACTCAAGGGTTCTTGGTGTCGGGAACCTTTTTTTTTGAGAGCACCGGTCTTAATGGTAAATCATCTGTACGAAAGATTGATGTGCTAACGGGTAAAATTTTGGATAGGAAGGGGCTCGATTCGCAATTTTTTGGTGAAGGACTAGCATTGGTTGATGAGCAGCTCTTTCAAATTACATGGTTGAACCAGCGAGGATTTGTGTACGACAAAAAATCGCTCCACCTCATCCGTGAGTTTACATACATTGGAGAAGGTTGGGGCCTTGCCTCCGATGGGACTCAGCTTTATATGAGCAATGGTACTAATGTTATAACCGTGCACAGTCCAGTCGACTTTTCTCAACTGCGTGCGTTCAGCGTAACGCTCAATGGCAGACCATGTGATAAGTTGAATGAACTTGAATGGGTAGAGGGTGAGCTGTGGGCAAACGTGTGGCAGACAGATCTGATAGTGCGGATCAATCCTGAAACAGGCGTTGTGAATGCTGTTATTAACTGTGAAGTAATACGCAAAGAAAATACGATGACGATTACTTCAGACGTCATGAATGGTATCGCATACGATAAGCTTTCGAAACAGATATACGTGACTGGCAAAAACTGGCCGTGGATATTTCTCGTTTCAGTGTTTTAAATGCTATGGCACGATATGTTATTGGAGATGTCCACGGATGTGTAAACACCATGCGGGAGTTGATTGAAAATCGTTTGCAGGTTTCTAAAACCGATACGGTAATCCTGCTGGGTGACTATGTTGACCGCGGACCACACTCCATGCAAGTTCTGGATTATCTACTGGCTTTAATCAACGAGGGGTACGGAGTAATTCCACTCCGGGGTAATCACGACGATCTGCTCATCCAGGGAAGATTCTCAGCCGATGTTGCACGAATGCATCTTGTGTCAGGGGGCTCTGCCACGCTCGACAGTTTTGGTGTATCCCAACATGAAGATATTCCATTACACTATTGCGACTTTATCGACAGCCTTCCGTTTTATCACGAGGAAGAGGATTTCGTTTTCGTGCATGCCTCTTTGAATCTTGCCTCAGAAAATCCATACTCCGATTATGAATCAATGCTGTGGAGTCGGCTGGAGATTGACGACAATGATAAGATGGGCCGACGCGTTGTTGCAGGTCATACTCCTCAGACAATTCAGATGATAGTTAGAAGAATCGATTCCGGACGGAAAATTATTCTTGACTCTGGATGTTGTTATCCGGAGCGCGAAGGACTTGGAACACTTTGCTCACTGGACCTCGATACATTATCTCTGCAGTATGTAAAAAATATTGACTATCGATATTAGTTACGGTCACAGTATTATTCCTTTGGTTCACGGTAGTGGTGCAGGCGTCGAAATACGACGCTGACTTTCACACCTATACCGGAGGAATCAATGCGAGTCCGCATGCTGACTCTTTGTCTCGCCTTTCTAATTGCGCAGTGGTCGGACGCCCTTGCTCAATACATTGGGCTAACCACGGTGTTCCCAACTCACAGATCAACTGGGATTGATCCGGATGCATCGCTGGTAATCAGATCGTCGGCACCAATCGTTCCTGAGACCATAACATTTGGATATCCTGATAGCGACCAGTTTGGGAATACACCTAAAACGCCGACAATAGCACTCATACCCTCGGCATTAAAGGATGAACCATTCGCAGTGCAACAACGTGAAATGGTAATAGGCCGCTATGTGTTGCAAGATGCTCGCACTATACGATTCGAACACGGCAGGCTAGCCCCTTCAACATCGTATACGACTGTTGTAAGCAATGTTGGCATTATCGGAGGACGAATCCTTCCACCACTGGAATTCGAATTCACCACACGCGACGATGTTCTCCGAGTTAAATCCTGCACCCTTGATTCAATGCAACAAATTCATTGTAGCCAACCACTCAATGTTGTGTTTACAAGTAACATCGGCGATGTTATGCCCGACCCAGCTCAACTGCTGGTAGTGGAGTCTGCGGAGGACAACCTGGGCAATGCTTGGGTAATGAAACCTGTTGTTCAAGAAATTTCGCCAGATGGTAAGAGCATAAGGATATCTCCTGTCGGTGGATGGATGCCGGGATCAGCCTTGCGCCTAAGATGTCAGCTCAGCAATGTTACAGGATCCATAGATGACAACAGACAATACACAACAGTCGTACGTCAAGCAGGGCAACTCTCAATAAACGTTGCTGCAGCT
>JAGVJW010000173.1 GCA_020050895.1 bacterium
ATAGCCTCCATGTACCTGAATGGCTTCCAGAGCAACATGCACAGCCGTCTGCGATGCCATCAGCTTTGCCTGAGCAGAAGACCTGATAAAATTTTGACCCCGATCTTTTTGAACTGCTGCGAAATACACTAGCATACGTGCTGCTTCAATCCGAGTGGACATATCGGCTAGCTTCAGTTGAATTGCCTGCAAGTCGCTGATAGGCTTTCCGAACGCCTTTCGCTGGGTTGAGTATTTGAGTGCTGCCTCAAACGCACCCTTTGCAATGCCAAGAGCCTGCGATGCAATACCAATGCGTCCGCCATTAAGAGTTTCCATGGCAAACTTGAACCCCTGTCCCACATCACCCAACACGCGATCATCCGGGACATAGACATTTGTTAATCCTATTGAACAAGTGTCACTCGATCTGATACCAAGCTTGTCTTCCTTTAAACCCGGTTCAAATCCTTCAGCGTCTCGTGGAATAATAAAGCACGTTATGCCACGATGCCCTAGCTCGGGATTCGTTTGTGCCATAACCAGATACCAAGAAGCTGATGTGCCATTGGTAATCCAATTCTTGGTGCCATTCAGAATCCATCCTCCGTCAGCCCGAACTGCCGTTGTGTGTTGTTGAGTTGCATCACTGCCCGCTTCGGGTTCGGAAAGACAAAACGCTCCATGCACAGCTCCCTGGGCAAGCGGCATTAGAATTTTTGTTTTCTGATCATGTGTGCCATATTCTTCGATGCCCCAGGCAACCAAAGAATTATTTACCGACATAATAACGCCAACAGATGCATCGACGGCACTGATTTCCTCCAGCGCTAACACGTAACTGAGTGTATCCAATCCCGATCCACCCCATTCCGGTGATACCATCATTCCCATAAAGCCAAGCTCACCCAGCTTCTTAATGATTTCCGTTGGAAACGTCGCCGCTTTATCCCGTTCCACAGAGGAAGGAGCAATCTCGGTTTGCGCAAAATCGCGCGCAGTCTGCCGTATCAGTTCATGTGTCTCTGTGAATTCGAACGAAAACATGCGTTGTGTTTTTTTAAAATGGAAGTACCGTTGCCAAGCTACAAATTAACGCCTTTTGCTTTTACGTCGCGGAGCGACCATATCGGCGTTAGTGTAGTTGATCCCTGAACAAGCTCTGCCCAATCGTTGCGTGCAAATAACCACACCTGTGTTGGAGTTTGCATTTTGTGGACTCGATAGAGGCTAAACATAGACTGGAATCGTGCTTCGCTAAGGAGTCCATGCGTCATAATATTGAATTCAGGACTATCGAACACCAGATCAGCCATATAGTGAATAGCCTCGGGTTCGGAACTGGCGGTAAAACAATACAGAACTTCTGGCGGGTACGCATAAAATTCTGTTTTTTTAAATCCACGGTGATTTCTCTTGCCGACGTCGCCCTCTGGTTTGGCGTGAGCAATTCTCGTGTTATTCAAGCCTAGTAAATCAGTTACTTCACCAGGATAGGCATACGATATTCCTCCAACTGTGAAAGATCCCAGATTTGGTAGTTCGTCTGCACTGAATTGCGATTTCAACAATATGCCTTGCATTCTTCCTTCAGCGGCAAGGTCGAATTCATAAGTAATCTTGGACATCGTTGTGTGGAAGAATACCTTCCTCCCGATAATAAATGATTTTATCATGGAAAGGGGCATGAATTGATTGATTGCAGCTGCAGCTAGCACTGTATACAGTAGTCTGCTTAGCCTTGCAGTTTCTGACTGCTGTTCATAGAGTATCATAGCAAATGCAAGCCATACCAAGGCTGTGATGGGCTGCAAGAAACGCGATAGCTCAAAATGGTCGCCCCCTTCAATAACAACTGCAGCAACAACAAGCATGGAAATGCCAGCAGAACTCGCAACAATGTTCAGACTTGCAAATAAGCGCTTCCGAACAATCGTGTATATAACGAATGCAAAGGCAAGTGATGTTGGTAGAGACGTTAGGCCTATCCATCTAACAATGTATACGAAACCGTCACGAATATTTGTTAAGAACGCAGGACTGACCTTGGCATAAAATGTATTTGGAAGGGGATATCCGAATACAATCATTCTCGTGATGATGACGCCGATAATTGTTGCCGCGACGGGGATTACGTGTATTAAGGATCGTTTCCTGACGAAGATGTCGGTTACAGCAAGAATGGGGGCGACCATCATCCCTTCGGGACGTGTGACGGCGATTGCACAAAGGATAACAGTAAACAATGTGCTTCGCACCGATGTGCGAGCCATCAAAACGGCTGCTGCAGTGATTTCCAGAGTCCATAGGCCCGTATCCATTCCCGACATCACCAGCCAGTCGATAAATCCTCCCGTCGAGATGGAAGCAAGAAACACAAAGCACGCTATCCAGGTGGAGGCGTACCGCTCGGCAGTAAGGTAGACAATGCTGAGCGTCGATACTGCGCAAATCAGACTGAGGGTTAGCGCAACTGCATCGATATTACCGTTGGTTAGCATATAGCCTAACGTAAGTAGCAACAACCATGCAGGTGATGTAAATCCCTCCACTGTTGATGATCCCGGAGAAAACACCGGACCAAATCCGTTGCTTAGATTGCGTGCATAGGTGTAATAAATGTTAGCGTCGTCGATGCCGTTGAATGCATGCGGACCTATAACAGATGCACGCCACCACACACAGAGCAGTACAACTGCCGTTATGATAAGCACAACGTATAGGCTGTGCTTCATGAGGGAACTGAAATATTGCCGAGAATTACTGGACGAGATGCTCCCGTCGCCGCAGGAAAATTACCGGGTAAACGATTGTTAGTGCGCCATGCAAGGTAGGCAAAGGCCATCGCTTCTTTTGCCTGCGAAGGAATGCCAATCTCGTCGGTAGTAATTACAGATGAATTCTTGCAATACCACTTTATGCGTTCAAACAAGTAAGGATTTTGAGTTCCACCTCCCGACACGACAACTTCATCGGTCGAGGGTTGATGCCGCTCAATGTGATTACCAATACACCAAGCAGTAAGTTCGGTAAATGTTGTTACTATATCCTCCCACGGACGAAGCGCAGCTCGGAATTTCTCGCCGATATGCTCCACGAGTGCTCGGTTGAAAGTTTCACGTCCGGTAGATTTTGGTGGATCTAGAGTAAAGTACTGGAGGTTCTTTAGTTCATTTAATAACGGTTCAATTATCACACCAGCTTGGGCGATTTTCCCGCCTTCATCAAATTGTTTTCCAAAATAAATTTGAGAAGCTGCATAGATCGGAAGAGC
>JAGVJW010000180.1 GCA_020050895.1 bacterium
CCAGCATTCCTCGAATTCCGGCCGACATTACGATTTGCGGATCAGTTTCATCTACGTACTCGGTAGCGATTTCCCTGAATGCCGCTCCGAATAATTCCATGGACCTTGCAATCCGGGAATAATCGTCCGATTGCTGTGCATGAACCACAACAACCGATACAACAACAAACAGGTAAGTGAGATAACGGGTTTTCATGAGCGCAACCGACGTTGCACTTCACCTGCAAGTGCATCAATTGATACTCGTTCCTGTAGCATTGAATCCCTGTCGCGAATTGTTACGGTGTTGTCAGACAGAGATTCTCCATCAACCGTTATGCAGAACGGCGTTCCAACTTCATCCTGACGCCTATAGCGTCTGCCGATAGCCCCGCTTGTATCATACTCAGCGCGAAACGATTTCTGAAGTTCGCGATAAATTTTTTCTGCCGCTTCTGGCATTCCATCCTTATTTACCAAAGGGAATACGGCCACTGTTGTAGGCGCAAGGGAAGGTTTGAATCTTAAAACAACGCGGACTTCCTCGCCTCCATCGGCAGTAGGCACAGATTCCTCTGCGTATGCATCGCACAAAACAGCCATAAATGTTCGCGTTGCACCAATGGCGGTTTCGATAACATAGGGAGTAAAGCGTTCGCGAGTTGCCGTATCTACAAATTCGAGCTTCTTACCAGAGTATTCCTGATGCCGCTTCAGATCGTAGTCGCTGCGAGAATGAATACCCTCTACTTCACCCCAGCCAAATGGAAACTGATACTCGATATCTTCTGCGGCAACAGCATAGTGTGCAAGTTTTTCATGTGGCTTTCTTCGAAGATTCTCCATTCTGATTCCTACCTCCGAAAACCAATTCCAACGCTCCTGACGCCAGTATTCAAACCATTCCAACTCTGTGCCAGGCTTGATGAAATACTGCATTTCCATTTGCTCAAATTCTCGCGTCCTGAACAGAAAATTTTTAGTGTTGATTTCATTGCGGAAACTCTTGCCAATTTGAGCTATACCGAAAGGGGGCTTCAAACGAGCACTTTCCATCACATTCTTAAAATTCACAAATATTCCCTGCGCCGTTTCGGGTCGTAGAAAGACGGAGTTGGATTCGTCTGCAACTGGTCCAACAAAGGTCTTAAACATCAGATTGAAATTGCGCACCTCAGTCCAGTCGGCTGTGCCCGATACCGGGTCCTTGATGCCTGCTTCTACGATGAGTGCATGTAAATCGTCGTTGCTCGTCGCTAGCCGATAGGCGGCTTCCAAGTTCAGATATAGCTTCTCGTCCCTACTGCCGGTTCCAGTCTTTTCTGCCTTGATCTTTAACTTTGCCAGGTGTTCTTCTATTAGCGTATCTGCCCGATACCGTGCTTTTGATACCTTATTGTCTATCATCGGATCTGAGAATTGCTGCACGTGTCCGGAAGCCTCCCATGTGCGTGGATGCATAAGGATCGATGCATCGAGGCCGACGATATCTGAGCGCAACGTCATGGCCTTCCACCAGGCTTCCTTAATGTTGCGTAGCAATTCAACGCCGAGTGGTCCAAAATCCCAGCAGCCGTTTAGTCCGCCATAAATCTCAGACGACTGATAAACAAAGCCTTTACGTTTTGAAAGCGACAAAATGGAGTCTAACGTCATTTCGGTAATATACAATCTTGGCAGGCTGGTATAATGCTCTGCCATAAGCTTAAAGCTCATCAGGCACGTCACCTCCGTCCACCAATGCTCAAAGTCCTTACTCTACTATCCGTTCTTGTTCTTGCAGCAAATGCGGCTGGGGCTCAGATTACCTATGGTAAGGACCACATCACGTTCGAGAAAATTTCGACGATAACCGGCAACGCGGGAGATACGATTCATGTTCCAATTACCGCGCGCATTCATAAATTTTGGCATACGTATGGATTTACGCCGGCGTTAGGTCCCGATGGATTTGGTCCCGAACCAACTACCGTAAAAGTCGTTCCGAAATCGCTGCTCCGTTTAGCAGGCAAACCAAAAATTTTGAAGGGGGCTCATACTGCCTATGACTCAGTGTGGGAAGCCAATGTTGAAGTTTGGTCGGGGACAATCGAGCTTGACATTCCCGTTGCAATTGTTGGTACATCTAAAAAAGGTGAATATAGCGGTTCGATAGTATTTGCGATGCAGATGTGCGATACAACAGCATGTCTACCTTCAGACGATATTATGTTGAAGGTATCTGTTATTGTTAACCGAGAAGGAAGCACTGCAGCAGTTGATGCTGAGATGCGTACCGAAGCCGCGCAAATTGAGGACGTAAACAATGCCGGGTCGCGGTCCTCAGAGATTAAATCGTCGGTGCCTTCTGTACCTCAGGATGAAGTGAGCCGCGAAAAGAGCAAGGGACTCATCAGCTTTTTTCTATACGCCATGGGAGTGGGTTTCGTGGCCTTGCTTACACCGTGCGTATTCCCCATGATTCCGATTACGGTTTCATTTTTTACAAAGAGGCACGAAAGAAAGCGCGTTGGCGGAGTCACCGATTCGATGCTGTTCGGCTTGGGGATTATTTCAACGTTTACAGCTGTCGGCATCCTGGTGTCAATCATTTTCGGCGGAACAGCTATTCAGGATTGGGCTGCAAATGCCTGGATGAATCTTGCCATCGGCCTACTATTCATCATTCTGGCATTTAACTTGTTCGGTGCCTTTGAGATTCAGCTGCCGGTATCGATTCTAAATAAGCTGAACAAAAAATCTCAGGGAAATGGTATTGCGGCGGTGTGGCTTATGGGGCTGACGTTTTCGCTAACATCGTTTACGTGCACCGTACCATTCGTAGGTACATTGCTGTTATCGGCCTCGGCAGCATCGTCAGCATCCGACTTTCTGTATCCTGCTGTAGGCACACTCGGTTTCGCTACTGCCTTTGCGCTGCCTTTTGTTGTCATTTCAATGTTTCCAGCTCTCCTCACCCGATTACCTCGTGCTGGCGGCTGGATGAACAACATGAAGGTGGTGATGGGGTTCATTGAAATCGCAGCAGCCGTGAAGTTTCTCTCCAATGCCGACCTTGCCGAAGCATGGGGTATCATGCCGCGAGAAGTCTTTCTATCAATTTGGGCTGCCGTGAGCCTGCTTATCGTGCTCTATATCTTGGGCGTCTTCGAGATGAAGCTCGACTCCAAGGTGGAAAAAGTTGGCGCCTTACGTGCATCATTTGCCGTGGTCTTTGCCTCGCTGACCGTGTGGTTTGGTGCTGGTATCCTCGGAAGAGATCTTAGTGCATTTGTAGAGGCATTGCTGCCGCCAGATAACTATCAGGAGCTGATGGATAAGGCACACGGGCTCTCAGCATCGGCACCAACAATTCAGCAAGCAGGAATCGTCTCCGGTAAAAATGCCGACAACAACATTCTACATTGGTTAGACAACCTCGACCAAGCCAAGGCAATTGCAACATCGACGGGTAAACCGATATTCATAGACTTTAGCGGATTCACCTGCACAAATTGCAGATTGATGGAGAAATCTGTTTTTAATAAACCAGACGTTATAGAGAGGTTTAAGC
>JAGVJW010000237.1 GCA_020050895.1 bacterium
CAGGCGGCTAAGGCGCAGAAACAAATTGCACAGTCGTTTAGCGGTGTGGGGAGTGACGCCTTTTCTAAGTTTGACAAATATGAAGGTAAGATTGAAAAACTCGAATCGGAAGCAGAAGCATTTGAGCAAATCGCAGGTGAGAACACGAGTTTAGATACCGAGTTTAACCAACTATCTTCCGGAGCGCAGGTTGAAGCTGAGCTGCTTGCAATGAAGAAACAAATGGGCTTGCTAACAGAAGGCGAAGCCGGTAATAAGGGGGATACATGACTTCGGAATTATTGATTAACGCTACGCGGGAACGTGTTGCAGCAGTACTGAAGGCGAAGTTTCCAAATTTTATCGACTTTGGCGACGGTTCATTTGCCGTACCCCATGGCTCGTCGAGTGTAGCGGTTCTCGTTAGGTCTTATACGGAAACCGATACGATGGTTGAACTAATTGCTCAGATTGTCAGCGGCGCCAACGTAACACCAGATGTAATGCACTGGCTACTACGCAAGAATGCCGAACTGCACTTTGGCGCCTTTGGGTTGCTGTTTGATAATACAATCGTCTACACCTATTCCATCCCGGGTGTACATTTGGATTCAGAGGAATTGGAATCCGCCATTACATCGGTTGCAGTAATCGCCGATCACTATGACGATGAAATAGTGAATATGGCAGGGGGCAAGCGAGCTTCGGATTTATAATATTTTGTGATAGTAAATATCGCTACTAATTAGGCGTGTAAACCCGGACACGTATACTTCGATTCAGGAAACGGCCCTGCGGTGTGCTGTCGCTGAACCGTGATACGCCTTCGGCGACGTTGTTGCGCAATTGCGATGTGTTGATGGTAAAATCCGAGCCGGAGATCGACCTGATAAATTCCATCGTATTAGTGGCACGCATCTCGGATAGCATGCGATTGCGTGCTTCACTGCCAAGGATATCAGTGCTTCCCAAAATATTAATTGTCGATCCTTGTGGTAATCTGCCAACGAGCTGTTGTAGTAAGTCCTTTACGTCGGCTGTAAGCTCAGAACTGTTGTAATCAAACCTGAGGATGGCTTCGAAATCATCTGTTTGGAGATCTATCTGACGTTGTGTTAGCGAACCGGTGCTGATCACCGTATCAAACGTGGTATACGCGCCACTTGAACTGAGTGCAAACTGCACATGAACGGTATCGCCTTCTCCTGGAATTGGTGCGCGAACCGGAACTACAAGGTTGACACGAGAACCTCGAATCGTTGTGTCGATAAATCGTGAAGCAACGTGGATCGATGCCGAATCGCGCATGGTCGGATCACCACCAACCTGCACAGCGCCAAGCGTCATCTGTCCACGCAGTTCAGCGAATCGTTGTGTACTCACCCATTCTTGCAACGGTGCGTTGTGTACAATAAGATCGACGCGACGATTTTCTTCTCTTCCGCCTTCGAGATCATTGTTAGAAACAACTTGTGGAAAGACATGTGCGCTTGTTTGGATTCGGTGTTCTTCGACTCCAAGTTTTATAAGAACGGAATGAACAGATTGCGTTCTCTTTTGAGCCAGAATAATTCCTTCGGGTTCTGCAGCCGGACCACTGGTAGCCCCTTCCAAAACAATCGTTGCCGCCGGGTTGCGCGCCATTATGTCGGCAATGCGCACTAAGACCCATGAGTGAGCCTCCACTGGATCCGAACCAGACTTCGAAGAATCTTTCGCGCGGCGGTAAGAGGGTGGAATTTCTGCAGAAGCGCTATCGAAAAACACAGCGTTAACGATTGGTTTGGTAGCATATAATTGATTGCCTGTAACGATTTCTCCCACAAACGCCGATGAAGTTGTTGCAATCGCCACTGGAGTGTATGCAATCAGGGGTGGTGGTGGAGGAACTGCAGGCGGCATGTCTTCGTGTAAGGCTGACGAACCAATTGAATAACGAATCCCCACTTCGGCTCTGATACCCCACGTAGTCCACGATGCATCTGTTAACAAATTGGTGAAATACATGTCGAATGCCAGCGACGGTACGATAGAGGTTTTTTGGTTCACCTTAATCAGCGTTTCAACTCCCGCCGAAAGCCCGTACAAGACCTTCGAGGTAGTTGTGTAGGATGCTTCCTTAATAGTTCGTTCCTGCGTTCGCTGACCGTTAGAAATAAATACTGCAGAATCGGGCGAAACAATTTCCTCACTTTGTTTAAAATTCGATGTAAGGGGCAGGGCAATACGCGGTCCGATTGACAATCCAAGAATGCGTTCGCTGTAATTCCCAATCAGTGCTATCCTAACGTCAGGCTGAAACTCCAGATATGAAAGAGTCGATGCATGACTGACCGTCGTAGTCATCGTACCATCTTGCAGTGTAACTGTATCTCGGATTGGATAGGTATTCGTTCTGGTAAACGTTACACTTCTATCGGCGTAGCCAACGCCGATACCCATTCCTAACGTGTGCGAAAAGGGGATTTCAGCAATTGCATTGAAGATCGGTCCCAAACCAACACCCCTACCGTAGCCTCCGCAGTCAATGACGTCGCGTGTTGAAGAGAACGATGCGCTGTGGAATGTTGCAAGCACGCCGCCCTGAATTCTTGCGGCAAAAGACTCAGTATAGGTTTGAGCACGAACGTCGAACGATGTAAATAACAAGAGTAGGGATATTGTGAATCGCATGGAATATTATTAATCGCAAGGAATTGCAACTTACAACTGGAGCCGAAAGTTCATTGCTAAGATTTGGGAACGTGTTGGGCCGAGATTAACCGACAGGTCGTCGTCAACATCGAATGAATACAGGTGAGCGCCAACGTATGCATCGACGGCTGCAAGTATGTAGGTAGTAGCGAACACAAATGCGGCCAGATCACGGTTATCCCGATATGCTTCTTTCTGACGGAATAATCTATCGATAACTGCCGGGTTCGCCTTTTCGGCAACAGCTTTTTCGTAAAGTACTGTTGTGTTGTTGAAGTCAGCGTTGTTGTTAAAAAATAATACTGCAGTAACGGCACATGTGCCTGTAAAAACTGGGATTTTCCAATACTGTTCGTTGTAAAACTGACCAAGTCCGGGAAGAGGGAGTGATAACAGTACTGCAGTTGTGGGATTCTTACTCTTTTGTTCCGCTTGCGTTAGCGAGTCAGTAGGCATGCGCGCAGGTATAGTATCCTGAGCATGGAGACAGATGCTGGACAAAAAGAATGCAGCAAAAATCAGCTGACGCATGCAACAACTTCGATCTCTACACAAGCCCCCTTGGGCAAACCCGAGACCTCGACCGTTGTGCGCGCCGGTTTGTGTGTACCAAGTGCGTGTGTATATGCGATATTCATTGTGCCGAAGTCGTCCATCGACGTAAGATACACCGTCGTTTTCAATACATCGGACAACTGTAATCCGCGTGATGCAAGGATTATGCTAATGTTGGCAAAGATCTGCCTGGTTTGCACTGCAGCGTCTCCACCAATAAAAGTGCCTTGAGCATCGAGAGCGATTTGACCGCTCAGGAATAATACATTCCCATTGCAAACAGCTGCGTGCGAATACGGACCGATCGCCGGAGGCGCTCCATCCACATCAAACAAATCCACCATCTATCATGTCTCCAGCGTACGTTAATCTATTTCTGCTCGCGTTTGATAACAAACACCTTCTCCCCAAGACGAACGTATCCATATCGTTCGCGTGCCAGTCGCTCAATTTCGAGCGTGTCGTTTTGAAGTTTGACAATCTCTGCTCTCAACGAATCTTCTTCACGCTTCATATTCGATAGTGTTGATCGAAGTTGTGCAGCATCAGCCGCAATTGTTAAGCGTGAAAGAATGCCATGGCTTGAAAAAATTACAAAGGCTAGAATTACTGCTGTAAGGATACCAATCACAATCACGCGCTTGCGCGTCATGAGCTTCTTCTGTGAAGCAGGTAATTCCTTAGCCATACGGTCGACAGTTTAACGGATGATCATTCGACGAACCATTCGCCCATCAGCTAAAGTAAGAGTTACTCCCAACAAACCGTTTATGCTTGGCTCCAACACGATGTTGCTTGCCCCTTGAGGAATATCTCTATCCTCCAACGTCGATGCTAGGAGATTGCAGATGTTTATGTGAACAGGAAGTGATGGAGCGCTTTCTATCCGCAAGCCATCGGGAGTTGCAACAATTCGTATCTGTGCTAATTCAGGTTCGTGCTCTACGGATGTGAAATCGTTAAGATCAAATCGATAGATTCCGGAACTGTCATGATCAGCGAAAGCGTCGTGATCGTGATTCGTTACAGCCCATCCTGCATCGACTATCAGCGATTTCGGCAAGAAACCAGCAGGCCCTCCGGGAAAAGGGAAGGCGGATTCAACCCAAAGCGTATCCGATGTAGAGAGCCTGAACAATTGACTCTGTTCTCCTACTTGGGCGAAGGCAATGAGAACCGTCATATCTCCCGCCACTGCTGTTACCACGGGAACTCCCAAGCTAACGTCCCATTTCCCGACTTGCTTCCAGGTTGCGTTTGTGATGTCCAATTTTAATACACCAAAACTACTAGAGGCATAGACGGATCCACCGACGTCAACAAGCTCATATACTCCAACTCCGGGCGGAATATTTGTATCGGCCTTAATGTCCTGCCACGATTGGCCCTGATCTGTGCTAACCTTTCCACCCGTCCAAGTTAAGACCACCATGCCGTCTGCAACCGACACAAAATTAGATATCACAGTTGCTGCCACTTCAGAAACAGTAATTTCTGTTACGCCAGCAAGACCGACTTTCACAATTGCATTCGTGTTGGTGGCAAGCAGGTAATTGCTGCCATCGCTTCCAACATCAACTACTAACCGATTACCAATGTCAATAGTATCGAACCGTGACCAATTAGTACCATCCTGCGTAAAGAAGCCATAAACACTGTCACCGGAATTTTGTTGCGTGAAAGCAAGCGCTGCATTCACAAAGGGGAAAGCAGTTACACCTCTTACAATTCCATCAACTTCACTTTCGAGCTGCCAGGATTCACCATGATTATAAGACGAAGCCAAGGCAGAATCATACGCTACCAGAGTTGAAGTCGTTAAAGCAAGTTTTGGAATACTGCCAACATTTGGCCATGCGCTTTTAATCCATGGACGCTGACAGAAAGCACTGTTTGTTATAACAAAGAATGCGAGGAGCAGGGTAATTATTTGCATACGTCTTCACTTAAAAGGATTGTACAATCTACAACCCTTCGAAGAACCAGACGATACAATGGTTTCGGTGGGGCGCGAGATCGACGGCTGAGGTCGGCCGCCGATCTTAGCGCTGAACCACTACCAGGCGGTTGATGAACGTATCTTCTCCGGTAAGACGGAGAACATACGTACCTGGAGCCACGTCATCAACATTGATGTTAGCTTCACCGGAAACGATTTCCGAATGTACCATTCGGCCCTGAGTATCGGTAAGAGAAAGTGTCACCGATTTATACGATCCAGTTCGTACTATCATGAAGTTTGATGCAGGCTGAGGCATCACGTCGATGCTGTTCTGTTGTTCAACATCAATTGCCTCGACACCAGTCGGTGCATTGTGTCGTGCGTTATACACACCCACAAAGTTGATGTCGTCGTTCAGAACATACATAAACAGTTTGTCTTCGTATACGGCAAGCTGGTGACTCCCTGCCTGATTGTTGCGAGGGAGACCATCTGAGTTGACAACAACCCATCTTGCGCCTGACGGCGACCATCGGAGAACCGATGAATATCCGTCGAAGGTTTGAAATACAGCGAAGAGAACGTTATCGCGAGAAAGAAACGACACTGGCTTAGCAAGTAAGCTTGCCCACGTTGGAATACCGTTATTACGGACCGTCCATGAGCGGGTAATTGGGTCGAACTCGGCTGCCCCAAACAGGCCTCCTCCCAAGATCTTACCTTGCACATTTTCCAGTTGGCGAAAGCCGCTACCGATCTCAACCGGAGCCACGCTGGAAAACCAAGTGATGCCATCATTTGCCGACCATGCCGTACCCTCTGTTCCGCATGCCACCCACAAGCTCCCAACTACAGCAAGGTCGATCATACCCCCAATACTGCCTCCCACTCTACGGATCTGCCAGGTATATCCCCCGTCCTGACTGATGTGCACCCATCCTTCATCTGTGAAAGTGAAGTAGGTGTCGTTGTAGAGTTCAATATCTACTATACGCTCTTCATCCGACATCTCTAGCGTTGATATGTCATCCCAGCTTACTCCGCCATTGAAGGTAACCGATACTTGTGTGGTGCCACGTTCATTCGGGTTGGAGATAGCCAGAATTGCGCCCCTGTTAACACATGCTACCGCTAAACCATTCGGGAATCTGCTGCGTATATCGGTCCACGTTCGACCGTTATCCAAGCTGTGAAAGACAGCAGCATTATCATATAAAATCAAGCCTCCACCCCGTGCAACCAGCCGCGCGTCCTTGGTCGTGGTTAGGGTCGATGCACGCTGCCACGTCTGTCCAGCCAATGAAAGGGTGGCTGAGACAAGTATGCCGACTATGTAGATTGTACGTAGCATAATGCGTGTTCGTAGACCTGTACCGCAAATTTACTTACGTACAATCACGTAGTCAAGTACTATTTTCAATAATTTGACTAAACCGTTGATAATTATAGACCATAAATTTATAAAGCATTGCTAATTGTGGTATAAATTGGACTGATAGTATGTAAAAATACGTACGTACAACGATACATGTTGCCGGGAGAAACGCCGGGAGAAACGCCGGGAGAATTGCCGGGAGAAACGCCGGGAGAAACGCCGGGAGAATTGCCGGGAGAAACGCCGGGAGAATTGTTATTATTACCTCTCAGCCTTCGACTTCCATTTACACATACTCTTCGATAGGCGGACAGGTACAGACAAGAACTCTGTCTCCAAAGGCGTTATCGACGCGTCCGACACTTGGCCAGAATTTTCTATCGTGTACCCAGTCAAGAGGGAAGACTGCCTGACTTCTGGTGTAGGGATGATTCCATGTATCGGTGGTTGCCGCTAGTTGCGTGTGAGGAGCATTTTTGAGAACGTTGTCTTTCGGATCGGTACTGCCTGTACACACAGCTTCCATTTCTTGTCTGAGAGAAAGGAGTGCCTGACAAAACCGGTCAAGTTCGCCCTTGCTCTCGCTCTCCGTTGGTTCAATCATAATCGTTCCTGGCACAGGGAACGAAAGTGTTGGTGCATGGAATCCATAATCCATTAGCCTCTTTGCAACATCTTCGGCTTCGATTCCACCGCGCTGCTTGAAATCTCTTAGATCTACAATCATTTCGTGGGCGACGCGGCCATTCTTTCCAACAAACAGGATGTCGTAATGCCCTTGCAAAAGCGCCATAATGTAATTAGCGTTTAGGATGGCAAGCTTCGATGCCTGCGTTAGCCCTTCACTGCCCATCATCCTTATGTATGCATGAGAGATGAGCAAGATTGATGCTGAACCCCACGGAGCAGCCGATACAGCTCCTGTATGCGATGCTGCTCCTTTCCCATCAGTAAATATATTTAATCCGTTGGTATTAACATGGCCAGGCAAGAACGGCTTCAGTTCCGATGTCACGCATATCGGTCCCACTCCAGGTCCTCCCCCACCGTGCGGAATGCAGAATGTCTTGTGAAGGTTGAGATGGCAAACGTCGGCGCCGATGGTTCGTGGCGACGTTAACCCTACCTGCGCATTCATGTTTGCGCCATCCATATAAACCCTGCCACCGTGCTGATGAACGACCTTGCATATTTCTTGTATCGATTCTTCGTACACTCCGTGTGTACTCGGATAGGTTACCATCAAACATGCCAGATCGTTTGCATGTTGCTCAGCCTTTGTACGCAGGTCGTCGACGTCGATGTGTCCGTCCGACGTAGCCTTGACAACGACGACCTTCATTCCTGCCATAACTGCCGACGCCGGATTCGTGCCATGTGCGCTTGACGGGATAAGGGCAACGTTGCGATGTCCCTCGCCCCTTGATGCATGAAACCCGCGGATCACCAACAAACCTGCATATTCACCCTGTGCACCCGCATTAGGCTGCAACGACACTGCGTCGAAGCCAGTGATTTCGCACAGCATGGATTCAAGTTCACTAAAGATTTCTTTGTACCCTTGTGCCTGCCAAGCCGGAGCAAAGGGATGAAGCCGGTTGAATTCAGGCCAGGTAATTGGAATCATCTCTGTAGTTGCGTTCAGCTTCATCGTGCACGATCCCAGGGGGATCATGGAATGGACGAGCGATAGATCCTTGTTTTCGAGTCGCTTTACATATCTGAGCATTTCGTGTTCGCTGTGAAACGAATTGAAGACAGGATGTGTTAGAAAGGGGCTTGTACGACGCAGTGTTTCAGCAATTGAAGATCGAGCATTGCCAATCAATTCGTCGAGAGATGATGGAAGGGGAACATCAATAGCAGCTGAAAAAACGTTAAGAATATTTATAACATCAATCGGCGTCGATGTTTCATCCAGGGAAATGCCAACATGTGCTTTATCGATGATGCGGAAATTCATCTGCGCCTGTTCGGCCAGCGGAACTATGGTTGCCGCATCGGCATGCACGGAAAGTGTGTCGAACCATGAAGCGTTCTCTATTTCAATGCCAAGCTGCGATAATCCATCAGCCAAGGCGCACGTAAGTGTGTGCACACGCTCGGCAATTCCCTTCAAGCCGGCAGGACCGTGATAAACAGCGTACATGGCTGCAACGTTTGCAAGGAGTGCCTGAGCGGTACAGATATTGCTGGTTGCCTTATCTCGGCGAATGTGCTGCTCTCTTGTTTGCAGAGCCATTCGATATGCAGTACTGCCCTGTACATCTACACTAACGCCAATGATGCGTCCAGGCATCAATCGTTTGTATTGTTCCTTTGTTGAAATAAATGCTGCGTGAGGTCCACCATATCCAAGTGGAACTCCAAAGCGCTGCGAATTGCCAACCGTAACATCGGCACCCCATTCCCCAGGCGGTGACAGAAGTGTTAGTGCGAGCAAATCAGTTGCAGCACATACTAAGGCATCCTCACGATGAGCACGTTCGCACAATGCTTCGTAATGATGTACTTCGCCATTCGTTGCCGGATACTGAACAAAGACCCCAAACACCTGCTGGTCGAATGCAAATTCTAATGCGTCCCCGGTGATGATTGAAATTCCAAGCGGCTCAGCGCGAGTGTGTAAAACATCCAGGGTTTGAGGAAATACATTGTCGTCTACAAAAAAAATATCCGAGACCTTTGCCTTGCCGGATCGGGCAGCAAACATTAAATGCATTGCTTCTGCTGCAGCCGTTGCCTCGTCGAGTAACGATGCATTCGTAATCTCAAGTTTTGTAAGATCTACAATCATTGTCTGATAATTCAGCAATGATTCAAGCCGACCTTGCGAAATCTCTGCCTGGTATGGAGTGTACTGCGTATACCACCCTGGATTCTCGAAAACATTCCGGAGAATTACCGATGGAGTAAATGTATCGTAATACCCGAGCCCAATAAAAGACTTCATCACCTTGTTTCTGGATGAAAATGAGCGCATCTCAGACAACATTTCGGCCTCAGTGAGCGCTGGCGGCAGTTGCAAGTTTCTCCTTAGGCGTATCTGGGTAGGAATCGTTTGCTCAATCAGTTGATCGAGCGACGCCGCACCTACGGCGTGGAGCATTGCATCGATTTCGTGTTGACCAGGACTATTGTGTCTGAACTGGAATTCGTCTTTGTAGAGGCCGTGCTGTGGCATTGGAAACGGGTATTAGTGTGGTACAGAACAACAAAAATAGCATGCTCTGCAAAGCATTCCCGACACCCATGTCCGGCTTTCAGATGTTCATTTCATACAATTGCTCTTCAACTGCATCGTAACCGTGTGCTCCACGGAAGAGACTAAGCTTGGAACGAGCATAGAAGCTAATGCCTGCATGAGATTATTCTTGACGTTTCCTATTGAAAACGATGAGCAGGAATTTGACGTATGAAGTTTTTTAAAGGGGCATGTAAGCATTTTTGCTTGATAATCACATTAGGCACCTGATAGAATGACGTCGAAACATGTTATGAGAATCGTGGTTGGATTTGCAGTAGTTGCAGTTGGAATCATTGCCTGGCTAATGCTGCGTTCTCCAACACCGGCAAACAAAGCGATAATTACTGGAATGAATGCTGCTCCAAGGGTCAATGCTGTTGTGCTTGTCCCTCGCCCCTTTACAGAATCTCTTACGCTTACCGGAAGCATTCTGGCGGCAGAACAGGTCGATGTCCGAAGTGAGGTTAATGGAAGGGTTACGGACATCGAGTTTTCTGAAGGATCCTATGTTAAGAAGGGCCAAGTACTCGTTACACTCGATGATACCGAGCTAAAGGCTCGGTTGTCGCGCACAAAGGCGCAACTCATTCTCGACAAGAACCGATTCAGCAGACAAGAGCAGTTAAAAAAAATCGATGGCGTGAGTGCCGAAGATTTCGAAGCAGCACAGGCTCAGTTATCAATTCGCGAAGCAGAGATTACAGAGCTTGAAACACAGATCAGCAGAACTCGAATCCGCGCTCCGTTTTCTGGAATGGTTGGGCTGAGAAACATCAGCGTAGGTGCTGTGATCTCGTCGCAAACACTGATAACCACCTTGGCTGACGTTAGTACTCTGAAACTTGAATTCAGCGCTCCTGAAAGGTTTGTAAGGGGCTTTGGTGTGGGTACCGTTACAACATTTCGTGTTAAGGATAGGATGGGAACTGATTCGTTTCTGGCAAAGGTATATGCACTTGACCCTGTGATCGAGACAGAAACAAGGTCGCTTAGGGTTAGAGCACACGTATTGAAGAGTATTCAATCCAATTCGTTTCTGCGACCAGGCATGTTCGCAGAGGTAACGATGCAACTCACGTCTGTAAATGATGCTCTTCTTGTACCCAGTGAAGCAATACAACCTGGAATGAGTGGAACGTCGGTGTTTGTGCTGAACGGAAATCGTGCCTCTCTCACTGAGGTTGATGTTGGGGGAAGAGATGAATCGGTTGTGAGATTATTAAGAGGTGTTAAAGCAGGCGATACGGTAGCCACATCTGGACTGTTGATTCTCAAGGATGGCATGCCAGTACATGTGAGACTGCAATGAATCTAAGTATATTGACAATCCACCGGCCCGTTCTCAGCATTGTAATCAGCATTCTCATTGTCCTGCTGGGTGTTATCGGCTTTCTCTTCCTCGGCGTCAGGCAGTTCCCCGATGTAGACCCACCTAACATTACCGTCACTACCACCTACGTCGGCGCTAATGCAGATGTTATCGAATCGCAGATAACGGAGCCTCTTGAAGAAAGCATTAATGGTATTGCCGGCATCAGATCATTAACATCGCAATCCAGCGACGGACGTTCTCAAATAACAGTTGAATTCGAACTTGGCGAAG
>JAGVJW010000068.1 GCA_020050895.1 bacterium
CCTGATCGTCGATCTTGCCGATGAAACAGGCATTAATACAACGGGGATTGGTGTAGGGCACGACATCGAAGCAGCCTTTGACGACCGCACCCAGGCACAGGTCCTGACATCGGATTTTAAAACTTCACTCGAAAGTCAACTCAAAGGCACTGCCCAAAAGCAAATCTTTGGATTGCAGCCCGGTGAACACGTTGTTCGCGTGCGGGCATGGGATGTTTTAAACAACGTGAGCCAGGCTTATACAACGTTTAGGATTGCAAGTGCCGACGAAGGCATTGTCACATCATGGGTAATGAACTATCCGAATCCGTTCTCAGAGTCGACAACTGTCCGCTTTAGGCATAACGTATCGCAGCCCTTTGATGCAAGAGTTCGTATATACGATATTCAGGGTAGGATCGTTAGCGAGAGTGAAATGGAGATGCGCGACATGCAGACTGCCGAATATGTTTGGAATGGACGCGATACCGATGGGAATCTCCTTGGCTCCGGTGTTTACAATTGTGTCGTCCGAATTACGGCTAGTTCGGGAAGCACAACTGACGTGGCAGGTAAACTTGTACTCATTCGTTAAATTTGTCGTTTCTTATGCATCGAGAGGAAAATCGAGTATGATGATAATCCGCAACGGCGGATTGGTTTTAGCCATGGCTATCCTTACAGCAGCAGCTTCGTATGGACAAGTCGGAGGTTCAGCCGTTCCGTTTCTATTAATCGCTCCAGACGCCCGAGCAGGTGGCATGGGTGAAACCGGAACAGCTATTGCAGATAATATTTATGCAACCTACTGGAACCCCGCAGGGCTTGGTTTTCAACAATCACGTCAGGTAGGATTGAGCTTCTCAAAATGGCTTCCTCAATTTGATGCGGATTTATTTTATTCGTATGGCACCTATGGCCAATACGTCGAAGCACTCGATGGTACGATTGCCGCAACATTCATCTTCATGAACCTCGGTGAGTTCGAGAGAACATCGGAAACCGGTGTGAAATTGGGCACGTTTCGCTCGAACGAATTCACGATTGGTGTGGCCTATGGGACTTTAATAGGAACCGACGTTACTGCTGGTGTTCAGTTCAAGTACATCCAGTCAAATCTTGCCCCGGCCGGCGGACAACAAGCCAGCGCAGGCACTGGTGTTTCAGGTGCGTTTGACTTGGGATTTCTGTGGAAACCTGCCCACCTGAACATATTAGGGTGGGAACTCGACAACGTACTATCACTAGGTGCCAATCTGCAAAACGTGGGACCTAAGATGACGTATTTGAATGAATCAGACCCGCTGCCTACCACGTTGCGAACTGGAGTAGCGTTTAAGCTTGTCGAAGATGAATTTAATGACTTACTTGTAACAGCAGACTTCTCCAAGTTGCTTGTAAAGCGCGATGCGCTTGGTTCCGATCCGATTCCGCGGTCGTTTGTTTCGGCGTGGGGTGTCGGCGGTATAGAAACCGGATTAGGTGTTGAATATATTTACGATCGTGTAGTGTCGATGCGAGGTGGTTATTTCACCGAACCAAAATCAGCCGGTGCAAGGCAATTCTACACGCTTGGAGCGGGTGTAAAGTACGATTTGTTTGTACTTGATTTTTCCTACATCCTTACTGTTGAGGACAACCACCCACTGGCGAACACACTAAGATTTTCACTTGTGGTTGATTGGGGACAGGAGCAATAGCCTCGGGTAGTGATTATAATGGACAACTGTGCAGCTATGGTGCTGTGCGTCGGCGAAGTTTTCTAACAATAAATATTATCACAATCGTTGCAATAATACCTGTGACAACCCAGCCATAGGCAGATAATATTTTGTCGATTTCTCGCCAGCGTGTACCAACCTGCATCCCTATCCAGATTAGCAGCGAGTTCCAGGCAAAAGCACCGAGTGTGCTGTATAGGGCTGTACGAGGGAACGGCAGGCGCGTCATTCCGGCAGCAAAAGATATCACTGCGCGCGTACCGGCCAGGAACCTGTTCCCGATAATGATGAGGCCGTGGTATTTCTCAAACCATCGATACACTTTTTCCAGCAGCGATGTGGTAATGAAGGGCACCCAACCTTTGTCAATGAGTGCTCTGCCGTATTTGCGGCCAATCCAATAAGCAGAAGCAAAACCTAATACAGAACCGGACGTTGCAACAACAATGGTTGGCAGAAAGGTAACCGTATCGATTCCGCACAGAGTTCCAATAAAAACGAGTATTAGATCGCTCGGTGAAGGTGGAAAGAGGTTCTCGATGTATGCAACCAGAAACGTAACAATGAATATTCCGGCTGGAGGCAATTCGCTAAGAGTTTGAATGATTGATTCGAGCATAACGTGTGATAATAACGCTCAGGTTTCCAGGTTGGCATGGTAATTTGCGTTTCTATGCCGAGTAAAATTAGCCCCCTGTAAGACGCGATGGAGTAAAAATGAAGGAATTTGTAAACGAGTCCTATTTCGATTTTTCGAAACCTGCAGTTGCTGCAAAGCAACGTGCTGCCATTGATGATGTGCGCAAACGTTTTGGCAAGGAATACCCAAATATAATTGCCGGAAGAAACGTAAAGACGCAGGCGAAAACCGTAAGTCGGAATCCGGCTAACACCGAAGAAGTTGTTGGCGTATTTCAGAAGTCTGGTGTGGACGATGCAGAGCGAGCGCTGAAAGGGGCTATCACAGCCTTCGAAACGTGGAAGAATGTGCCGATGAAGAAGCGTGCACAGTATTTGTTCAAAGCTGCAAATGCTGTTCGACGTCGGCGGTTGGAAATCAATGCATGGATGATCTCCGAGGTTGGCAAAAACTATTTAGAAGCTGATGCCGATACGTGCGAAGCCATTGATTTTCTGGAATTTTACGGACGCGAGGCTCTGCGCCTAGCAGATGTGCAGCCTGTTGTGCCACAGCCAGGTGAACTGAACGAGTTGTTCTATGTACCGCTTGGCGTAGGTGTGATTATTCCTCCGTGGAATTTTCCATTTGCAATTCTTGTTGGCATGTCGGCTGCCGCCATTGTTTGCGGCAACACAATTGTGCTTAAGCCTTCCAGCGACTCGCCGATGATGGGGTGGTTGTTTGCCGATGTAATGAAGGAAGTTGGGCTACCCCAGGGTGTACTGAATTTTCTCGTAGCCAGTGGTGCTGAAGCAGGAGACTTTTTGGTGAGTCATGCCAAAACGCGGTTCATTTCCTTTACAGGCTCAATGGAAGTAGGGTTGCGTATCAACGAACTGGCCGCCAAACCACAGCCTGGGCAGATCTGGATTAAACGTGTGGTTGTGGAAATGGGCGGTAAGGATGCAATCATTGTAGCAGCTGATGCAGATATTGATGCATCTGTTGCAGGAGTGGTTGCGGCGTCATTCGGCTTTCAGGGTCAGAAGTGCTCTGCATGCTCACGCGCCATCGTCGACGCAACTGTGTACGATGAGTTTATAACCAAACTTAAAATCGCCGTTGATGCGCTTGTAATTGGACCGCCAATCGATAATGCTCAGATTGGACCGGTTGTCTCCGACCGTCAGGAAAAGACGTTGCTCAAATACATCGACATTGGGAAGACTGAGGGTAAACTGATCTGTGGTGGAGAGAAGGTGGCTGGCCTGCCAGGGTACTATATCAAACCAACTGTATTCGTTAACGTAAAACCCAACGCTCGGATAATGCAGGAAGAAATTTTTGGCCCTGTGCTGGCTGTATGCAAGGCAAAGGATTTTGATCACGCGCTGCAAATAGGCAATGATACCATCTATGGCCTTACTGGCGCCGTGTATTCAAAAGACAAGAAGAAACTCGAACGTGCCCGCAACGAATTTTTCTGCGGTAATCTTTACCTGAACAGAAAATGCACAGGAGCAATGGTGGGTGGACACCCGTTTGGTGGATTTAATATGAGCGGGACGGATTCAAAAGCCGGTGGACGCGACTATCTCTTGCTCTTTCTCCAGGCAAAATCGGTTGCTAAGAAAATTTAGAGTATACGATCATCACTAAGGCTTCAGTCTTCTTCTGTCTGATGCTGCACATATTCATTGTGCAATTTCTGCTGCAAGTTGGTGGGCACCTGCACGAATTCAGCGAATTCGGCAGAGTAGTTAGCACGGCCCTGTGTAAGGCTTCTGAGAACAGTTGCATAATGGTCTAGTTCGGCGAGGGGCATACGGCATTTGAGGATTTGGTAATGTCCGTCTGCGTCGACGCCCATAATCTCACCCCGGCGTACAGGTAAATCGCTCATGATTTCTCCCACCTGTTCTTCCGGCATGATGATCTCAACATTGTAAATCGGTTCCAACAGCATGGGATCGGCCTTAATGAAAGCATCTTTGAATGCCATGCGTCCTGCAGTCTTAAATGCGGCCTCATTGCTGTCTACGGGGTGCATCTTTCCGTCGAACACGCTAACGCGAACGTCGCGCACGTACGACCCAGTTATCGGCCCTTCTGCCATCTTTTCCATCACGCCTTTGAGTATGGCCGGCAGGAATCGCTGGTCAATCACTCCGCCAACAATGCAATTGTAGAAAACGAGTTTCCCGCCCCATGGCAATTCATAGGTTTCCTTGCCTCGAACCGTGAGGCCAGGTGGGTCTGCAATGCCATCGTAGTATGGTTCCACGCGCATGTGGACTTCGGCAAACTGTCCCGCTCCTCCCGATTGTTTCTTATGCCTATACTGTGCATCGGTGTTCTTGCGGATGGTTTCACGGTAGGGTATGCGAGCTGGCAGAAAGCCAACATCAAGTTTAAACCGGTGCTCTAGCTTCCATTTTGCACTCTGCAGGTGCATCTCTCCCTGACCGTGGATGATTAATTGCTTTAATTCCTGTGAATGTTCAACAATCAGCGTTGGGTCTTCTTCATGCAACTGGTGCAGGGCAAGTCCAAGCTTGTCTTCGTCTCCTTTGCGATTCGAAACAACTGCCGTCCTGATCTTTGGCGGAAGGAATTCGATAGGGGGCAATACCAGGTTAAATCCTTTGTCGTGCAATGTATTGTTTACGTGAGTGTTTTTCAGTTTTACGACGGCGCCGATATCGCCTGCAGTGATTTCAGTTACTTCATGACGTTTTTTACCGTTGACAACGAAAAGTTGGCCGAGCCTTTCCGTGATTCCCGTCTGTTCGTTTATCAGATCCTGACCATGGTGAATAGTGCCCGAATACACACGAAAAAACGACATGTCGCCCACATTAGGTTCACTCGTAGCCTTATACACAAACAAGCACGCCTTACCTGCTGGGTCGGCCTTAAGGAAATCTCCTCCCATAGTTTCCACCGGTGGCATTTCAACTGGTGCAGGAATCACAACATCAATGAAGGTCATCAGTCGGCCGGTACCCATGTCGTTCTTCGCCGAAATGCAGAACACAGGGAAGATTTGCCTGTTAATGATTGTTGTTGTTAACCCCTTACGCATTTCCTCTTCATCGAGCTCTCCCTTGTTGAGATAATGTTCCATCAGTGTTTCATCGTTCTCAGCAACAATTTCGATGAGCTCATTGTGAAACCGTTTTGCTCGTTCAACTTCGGCATCGGGGATTGGTTTCTTTTCGGGCTTTCCTCCGGTTGGCGGAAAAACGTACGCCGTCATTTTTAACACATCGATGATGGTGTTAAAACCAAGAC
The DNA here is from genome assembly GCA_020050895.1 of bacterium. Taxonomy (GTDB): domain Bacteria; phylum Bacteroidota; class Ignavibacteria; order Kapaibacteriales; family Kapaibacteriaceae; genus OLB6. The sequence goes on from JAGVJW010000068.1 coordinate 5,617, forward strand.
CTTCGTTCAGTGGATACTGAACCACGGTTACTTCGCGTCCAAACCGATCCTTAGCCTGCTCAACCGTGCGCCAGAAATTACTTTGCTCATGATCAACTTTGTTAATAACGAATATGGTCGGAGTTTTGAACTGCTTCGTGTACTTCCAGATTATTTCTGTTCCTACTTCAACTCCATGATTAGAGCTGAGGACCATGATCCCGGTATCGACAACCTTCAGGGCTCCAATCACATCGCCGACGTAATCAACGTATCCCGGCGTATCGATGATGTTGATTTTGTAATCGCGCCACTCGGCAAACAAAGTTGTGCCGAAAACAGACGACACTCGATCCTGCTCAATCTCATGGTAATCCGAAACCGTTGAGTGCTCTTCCACGCTACCTCTGCGGTTTATTTCACCTGATTCAAAGAGCATGGCTTCTGCTAGTGTTGTTTTACCAGATCCTGCGTGTCCTAACAGGGCAATGTTCCTAATATGTTGGGCGTCATAGTTTTTCATGGTTTTCCCTGATTCAAATCAACAAGATTCGGAACATACGAAAAATGAAAATCTACCCGCCCCCTGACGTCATGAGGCCAGTCCTGACAACGCCGGCAACCAGCGTGATTTTGGAGGTTGAATACATAACCTTCCCAGCCGTATCTTTGCAGTTCGCTTCTATTCAAAGAATACTATTGCCCGGAGAATAACGATGCACCCCAAGGTAAAAAAATTCGACACTGCAATGAAATCATCGGCTTACGAAATGCGCAAGGCTAAGGCTGGTGAAGTTTCCCCTGATATTCCCGCTTTTCGTCCTGGCGACACCATAAAGATTGCAGTCCGCGTAATCGAAGGTGAAAAGGAGCGCATCCAGAACTTTCAGGGAGTTGTTGTGGCTCGCCGAGGCTCAGGGATCAATGAAACGTTCCGCGTCCGTAAAATTTCAAACGGCGTAGGCGTCGAGCGAATCTTCCCAATCAACTCTCCTATCATCCAAAGTCTTCAGGTGATTAAAGAAGGCTCTGTACGCAGAGCAAAACTGTATTACCTGAGGGGTATGAGCGAGAAGAAGATTAGGCAGAAGCTGAATTGAGGTGCCCTCTATTTAGCGCACCCTCACAATCGCCCCCTGTTCAGAAAACCTATCCAACACGATATCTACCTGTGTTGTTGTATCACGCATAAAAAATGTGGGATCCTGGCGTGATGACCGCGGGTGAACAACGATGTCGTTTACATCCTTTGTGGAGTAGCTGATTCGTTTGTCGCCGGAAGATGCGATTAAGGAAAATGTAAGGATATCGTCGGGTCCGAGTGAGCTTTCCAGCTCGTCTATATCAACAAGGAAACGTCTGTATTCTCCCGACACTGAATGTTTGTATGCCTTGGAACGAAGTCTGCTATCGAGTTGTTGGGACAGAACTTTATTACGTGCTGCATTACGAGATTCATTTGTTATCTGCTTTGTAAATAGGGGGCTACCTACAACTGGTGCTATTCCGGAGCGGCGTAAGGCAACCTTATTCCACACATTAAAACTCAAGTCATAGTCGTCCACTGCCCGATGCCTATCATCGTAGACACGCAGAATAAACTGCTGCCATCGGTGCTCACCACCAATGTTGCGCTTTCGTTCGAGTGCCGCCATACGTTGTGTAAGGGTATCGTAATCGGCTGTTGATTTAATTCTTAGTGACGCGATGATTAGCTCTGCAACTTCTGTATCGGTGAGAATTGCACCATGATCGAGATCGTTAATGATCATCTGCGGTATTGTTGCGAGGTCGCGTTTCTTAATTCCCAGGGACCAGCCGGTATTTGCATCTCGATTGTTTTGGGGATTGACGACGTCGAGCGTTAAACGCCTTACGTTAAGGCCCGCACCACTGGTTACGATTACTCCATCTGTGCCGTCGGTATCGGCTACGATGCTTGCAAGCGATTCAGACTTAGCTCCTGTAAAGACCCAAGCCTTGATGAGATCGAAGTTATATACTGCACCTTCGGCTGCATTGAATAAATCAAAATCGCTGAGAGCCCATTGCCTTGGTGAGGCGAGTTCCAGATCAGTGAGAATTTGTTCGCCAACTTCTCCGAATTGCCACTCAGAGACATACGAGTCGCTCTCCAGCAGCCCGTCAACTAACATTGTTTTCAGTCGGCCGAGTTGCGACTTTCCTTTATGCGCAAGGGGCGAACCAAAGTTTGCAGGGGCAACAAAGACAATACTGTGAATCATGTCGTGAAGCCGCAGCCACGAATACTGCTGCATCAGCTGCCTTACAACGAGGCCGCCCGTGCTGTGCACCACAAAGCGCAAGGAACGTTCTCCGCCATTCAACAGACCGTTAACCTTGAGTTCGAGATAAAGGGACTCGGCAACATCTTCGAGCATCACTTGGTCGTCAAGCGAAACATAATCCGCATAATGGAGACGTAAATCGCGTATGCCATCAGTACCGAGTTTGGTATTAACTTTCGTTAACGTATTACCCAACGACTGTTTGATGGATTTGGCACTCGAGCTGTATCCGTGTAAAATCACGACATCCATTAGCAACTCCGAACTAGATTTGTGACGTGAAAATAGCCATCATCACTATCGGCGATGAGATACTCATCGGTCAGATTGAAAATCGAAACGCAACGTGGATTGCACAACAATGTACAGAAATTGGAGCATCCGTTGTTCACCAGACGGTTGTGGGCGATGATGCCGCAAGTCTGAAACGGGAACTTGACGTTGCGCGCAGCCATGCAGGAGTGATCATCACAACGGGAGGCCTGGGCCCAACGCACGACGACATCACGAAACAAACGCTTGTTGATTATGTTGGTGACGAGCTAACCCTCAGTCAGACATGGCTTGACCTGCTGAAGCGGAGGAGCATGCAAAGGGGACGCGAGTTGTCCGCTCGCAACGCAGAGCAGGCAATGGTGCCAAGGACTGCAACGGTGCTGCCTAACCCGATTGGTACTGCGCCTGGCTTGTTGTTCGCACTTAGCGCACCCGGTCTTCCAGATTGCAAGTGTTATTCGCTACCAGGAGTACCATCGGAGATGAAAGCCATAATGGAACTTCATGTTATCCCTGCACTGCGAAAACAACACACAGCCGACGCAGAAGCTTCGAAAGTTTATCTAACCCTGCACACCACTGGAATAGAAGAAAGTGCGCTGGCAGATCTCATCGGAGATATACCTCTAACCGAAACAACGACTCTTGCCTACCTGCCTAGCTACTTTGGTGTGCGCTTAAGGATAGGAGCAGTTGATAATTCTGTGCCCTCGAGAATTTTAGTAACCAAGAATGAAGAGATTGATAGAGTGCATCGGATTATTCTTGAAAGGGCAGGCCGGTATATCGTTGGAGTGGGTCCTTCCACGCTGGTTGAGATTCTTGCTGGCCGACTGAAGGATAGCGGTGAAACATTGTCTGTAGCTGAATCATGCACAGGAGGCCTGTTGGGGGAAACATTAACTGAAGTCCCGGGCAGCAGTGAATGGTTTATGGGTGGTATCATCTCCTACTCGAACGAAGCCAAGGTGAAGTTTCTTGGTATAGACCATCATACACTAGACACGTTTGGTGCTGTCAGCCAGGAGGTCGCCATCCAAATGGCTAACGGCGTGCGACGGCAGTTCAACACTACGTGGAGTATCGGTATTACCGGTGTTGCCGGCCCCACGGGTGGAACCAAGGAAAAGCCAGTAGGCACGGTCTGGATTGGCATTGCAGGCAAGCAAGGCGCGTTTGCTAAACATTTTTTATTTGGCAGCGAACGTCGCGTCAACCGCGAGCGTTCCGTCGGCGCCGCCGTCTCCATGTTATTGCTCGAATTATCTCGCACACAAAACCTCCAACAGCACAGCGCTTCGAATACTTTCACATGAGAATACTGGCCATCGAAACATCGTGCGACGATACTGCGGCTGCGGTTCTCCATAACGGCACTGTGCTAAGCAATATCATCTCTTCGCAAGACATCCATTCGTATTGGGGTGGCATCGTGCCCGAACTTGCCTCACGCGAGCACGTGAAGGCAATCGGCGTAATTGTTGCACAAGCGCTTATGCAAGCAGGCACCAACATGGATGGCATTGATGCCATTGCCGTTACCAACGGGCCCGGGCTACCGGGGTCGTTACTCGTGGGTACTCAATTTGCAAAGGGGCTTGCATTGCGTTTCAATAAACCACTGTACCCCGTTCATCATATTGAAGCGCACATTTACTCAGGATATTTAGAAAATCCAGCCCTGACGTTCCCTTCCATTACCCTCGTTGTGAGCGGTGGGCACACGGCGTTGTTTGTGGTTCGGAATGCAATGGAGTACGAAATGATTGGCACTACACTCGACGATGCAGCAGGGGAGGCGTTCGATAAGATTGCCAAAATGCTCGGCCTGCAGTATCCTGGCGGTCCAGCCATTGACAGGCTTGCTAAGGAAGGGAATGCAGATGCCATTGCATTCCCGAGAGGACTCATCAATCAGGAATCGTATGACTTTTCATTTTCAGGCTTGAAAACATCGGTGAAGCGCTTCCTGCAAAAACACCCGCACGAAAGGATAGAAGACATTGCTGCATCGGTGCAGCATGCAATTGTCGACGTATTGGTTGCAAAGACTCTTCGGGCAGCGACTTCCAACAACATTAATGCAGTCGCAATTGCTGGCGGTGTTGCAGCAAACAGTGAACTGAACCAGAGAATGCGTCAGACTTGTGAAAGTCGGCATTGGATGTTCGTTTCACCGCGCAGCGCATACTGCATGGACAATGCAGCCATGGTTGGTTATCTGGCAGCTCTGCGCATACGTAACAACGTTCCGCCACCAGCTGATTTTAGAATCAGTCCAGCCGCAATTCGTAGAAATGTCGCTCATTAATGCGTTCTATAACGCTTTCTAAGGTGCTCTATCACTAGTGTCATTGAGCTCCCATCGCGCCGCAAGCAGCGTGCGTCGCTTACGTGCGTTTCAGCGATTTGACCTCATCTATCACACTGTCGATAGTCTTACCAACGGCATCAACAGCATCATCGAGCGTTTCGCCCAACCGTTTCCCCAGTTCTTCTGGTGATAGGTTAAGCGAAGGATAGAGCGGGAATTGACGGCAGAAGTGACGTACATCTTCTTTCACCGCTTCATATACGTCGTTATTACCGTGATTGCTAATCACCCTGTCAATCAACCTTGCAACATGCCGGGAATCATCTTCCCTCATTCCTCTGCTCGTAATGGCAGCAGCGCCAAGCCGAATTCCTGAGGTAACGAGAGGGGGCTGTGTATCGTAGGGAACAGCGTTTTTGTTGCATGTAATCCCCGAAGCATCAAGCGCTGTTTCGGCTTGCTTGCCGGTGATGTTCTTGTTGCGCAAATCAACAAGCATAAGATGGTTGTCTGTGCCGCCACTTACAACATTGTAATCCATTTTAACAAGTTCATCGCACATTGCATGAGCATTACTGATCACTTGTTTAGTGTACTCATCGAATTCATCCGTCAGAGCTTCTCCAAAGGCCACAGCCTTGGCGGCAATAACGTGCATCAGCGGACCACCCTGAATTCCAGGCATCACCATTGAGTCGATCAATTCCCCGATTTTTTTAACACGTCCGCTCTTCGGAGCTACCTTTCCCCACGGATTATCAACATTTTTTCCAACCAGGATTAGTCCGCCCCGTGGACCGCGCAGCGTTTTGTGAGTAGTACTTGCAATAACATCGCAATAAGGAACTGGACTCATTAATCGCCCCTTTGCAATGAGGCCTGCAGGATGGGCAATGTCTGCGAATAAAAACGCACCTACCGTGTTGGCAATTTCACGGAACGCTTTAAAATCAATTTCACGCGAATAAGCGCTTGCGCCAACCGTGATCATTTTTGGTTTGTGGCGTTTGGCAAGATCCTCAACTATGTTATAATCAATTCTGCCAGTTTCTTTAGAAAGGCCATACGGAACAAAGTTGTAGAAAATGCCCGAAAAATTAACAGGTGATCCGTGGGTGAGGTGTCCTCCGTGAGAGAGATCCATGCCCAAAACCGTATCTCCGGGCTGTAGGTAGGTAAAATAAACAGCCATGTTAGCACCCGACCCGGAGTGGGGC
>JAGVJW010000098.1 GCA_020050895.1 bacterium
TATCCGGTCAATACAAAAACTTCGACTTGTTCATGCCATGATTAGGCATCGAATTAATAAGAAAAAGAGCAATCCGGATTATCACGATCCAGCAATCACGATGATGTGGGACGATGCATGGGGCCTGCCAATTAACCAACAGGACATGATTTTTGCCGTGCATACATTTAGCATTGAAGTAATTGATGGTTTGTTAGCAAATGGTGTTAAGATTCCACAACAAGCTATCGATGATTATTACATGACGTGGCATTTATATGGCAGAGCACTAGGTGTTCATCCAGAAATCAATCCCACGTCGTACGCCGAAGGAAAAGTTCTTCAGGCGCGGATTTATAAACATCAGTTCATCCCCAATAAAAACGCTCTGGCATTAACACCACCGCTGATCGACTTTACAAAAACGTTCCTTCCATTTTCGCCGGGTACAATGCATATCTATGCCATTGTTAAGCGATTTAACGATCCCGCCGACTACAAACCTGTATTTGAGGATATCCTCAATCTTCCAATTGGCAATGCACATCTTGGGTGGATGATATGGTTTTTTATTCTGGAACATGCGCTTGAAGTTATTGATGCCATTCGCAGATTGTTTATGTCTTCAAAAGGCGAAGAGAAACAATACAACCATCGTGTGGCAACTCGAAATCAACGAATGATTCAGGCGCTTGTTGATATGAACAGAACCTGGTCCAGCAAACACTTTAGAATCGCCGATGGCTTTGGGGATTCTGCATCGAAAGTTGATGCACGCAAGATTATTACCGAACCAACATTTTTGCAACGATTAGGCAGGGTGTTAAAGTGAGACAGACGAGCTTTATCATCGTGACCACCAACATTAATGACTGACGACCGACAACTCATTTATACCGGCGGAGAATCGCTGATCTATGTAGAGACAAGCCCGGATGGTAAGGTTGTCCGCAAAGTGCTGCATACCCTTGCACCGGATCAGGATCAAGTACAGCGTTTTCATAACGAATTTGAGTTCACAAAGAATCTCGACATACCTGGAATCAGAAAATCGTTCGGACGTAGCAAGGATGAAGGTCAGCATTCCATACGCCTTCAGTATATCGATGGTATCACTCTCGAAGAAGCGTTTGTCGGTAAGGGGCTTCCCCTAGCGCAAATTCTCGAAGTATTTACAGATATAGCACAAACTCTAGGCCAGCTTCATGATGAAGGAATCATTCATAAGGACATCAATGGGCGGAATATTTTGTGGAGCGAAGCTGACTCGAAAGCAACCATCATCGACTTTGGAATATCTAGTAAACTGGACTATGTATCGAATAACCTTGGCAACCCCGATAAACTCAAGGGTACCTTAACGCACATTCCTCCCGAGCAAACCGGAAGAGTAAACAGAAAGGTAGACAGCAGGTCGGATCTATATTCGCTCGGCATCACGTTGTATCACGTTCTCAGCGGATCTCTGCCCTTCGTATCCAAGGATTCGTTGGAGTTGGTGCACGCGCATATCGCCCGTCGCGTTGAGCCTGTCCATCACATCAATCCTGATGTGCCGGAGATTCTTTCCCGTATAGTGGAAAAGCTTATTGCCAAGAACGCCGAAGATCGCTATCAAACAGCATTCGGACTGGCAAACGACCTAAAGAAATGCACCGAGTTTCTGCAGACATCAGCGTCAATTCCGTTATTCAAACTCGGTGAACAGGATTTTTCCGGGAAATTCCTCATCCCACAAAAACTATATGGAAGAGAAGTCGAAGTCGAGACGCTGTTAACATCATTTGACCGCATCAGTAAGGGTAAGACAGAATTATTTCTTGTAGGGGGCTATTCAGGTGTGGGGAAGTCTGCACTGATTGCAGAAATCTACAAGCCAATCACGGAACGACGAGGACACTTTGTAAGTGGAAAGTTTGATCAGTACCAGCGCAACATTCCCTACTCAGCCATTACACAAGCTCTGGAGGAGTTCTGCGAGCTACTTCTAACGGAGAGTGAAGCGTCGCTGAACCAGTGGCGAGAGAAGATCCGGCAGAGTGTTGGTCAGAACGGCGCTGTGCTTACAGAACTCATGCCCACCTTGGCCTACATCATCGGCGACCAGCCGGAGGTTCCGCGGCTCGACCCGCAAGAAGCACAGAACAGATTTAACCTTGTCTTCCAAAGTTTTATCCGTTGTATAGCACAACCTGAACATCCGTTTGTGCTGTTTTGCGATGACTTACAGTGGGCAGATACAGCATCGCTAAACTTAATTAAGATGTTGGTGTGCGACGATTCAAATCCGTATCTGCTCGTCATCGGCGCCTTCCGAAATAATGAGATCAATCCTGGGCATCAACTCACGGTTATGCTCGACGATGCGCGGAGAGAAGAAGCGACCATCGTGGACATTGAACTTGCCCCCTTAACCGAATTAGACTTGTTCAACCTCATCAAAGACACGTTGCATTTGGATGATGGACATACGCATGAGCTGACGAATCTGGTCTATAGCAAGACGTTGGGGAACGCCTTCTTCAGTCTCGAGCTGCTCAAGTCGTTGAATCAGTACGACTGTATACGATTCGATACCGACAACCAGATATGGAACGTCAACGTAGAGGCGATTCAGAACCGCGGAATAAGCTCTAACGTGGTTGAGTTGCTGATATCAAAAATTATTCTGTTTCAGGAAGAGACGCAGCAGATTTTAAAAATAGCTTCATGTATCGGAGCTCTGTTTGATTTAAATACGTTGTCGAAAATCTTAGACACGTCTGTGCGTACCATCCTGGAGCGGCTGTGGCCTGCTGTCCTCGAGGGACTCGTAGTGCCTGTCGACGAAGCGTATCAGTATGTTGGTTTAGAAGACATAGAGCTGGAACGCACATGTGAATTTGTGTTTTCTCACGATAGAGTTCAGCAGGCATCGTACACATTGATGGATGATGCTGAAAAGGATGCCACTCATCTGCGCATCGGAAGGCTTTTACAAGAGGATCCGGACAACCACTCGCTATTCGACATTGTAAATCATCTTAACAATGCCATCAGTCTGATAGAGAACGATGAGGACAAACGGAAGCTTGCCAGGATGAATCTTCAGGCAGCCTTGCAAGCGCGTGACTCCGGTGCCTATACTTCAGCTCAGGCATTCATTAAAATCTCTGTCAATCTTACACCGGACGATGCTTGGGATACCGACTACGCGTTTGCGTTACAACAAGCACAGACTGAAGCAGAGATCGAATTCCTGAATGGGAACGTCGATGGTTCTGAGAAGCTGTTTCATGAATGTCTTGGGAGAGCAAAAACGCCGATCGAGAAGTCAGTGATCTACTACATGTTAATGCAGAACCAAAATGGAAGTTCGCGCTATGCCGATTCTCTGGTTTCGGCACGCTCAGGCCTCCCGCTGCTGGATTTTGTTCTGCCCGAGAATGATCAGTGTGCCGGCTTTATTCCGGAAGAGATGGGAAAGGCATTGGCATACTTTCAGGAGCACGGCGTCGAGTCCATTTACAACAAACCCGATATGACTGATGAGCGTGCCCTTGCCATCATTCATCTTCTCGACAATGTTTCGCCCCCTGCATACCTTTCTGGAGAGACGAATCTTTGGATCTTACATGCACTTTATAAAATCAACCTGACGATTGAGTATGGCCTTTCTCCAGAGGGAGGGTATGCCTTTACCGAACTTGGATTAATATTCTTTCTGCAGGGCAACTATGAACTTGGCTACCCTTCGGCTCGGTTGAGTATGAAGATTACCGAGAAGTTCCGGCACCGATCGCCTAGGCACGTTAGTCGAGCTGGTCACATAGTTGTGAATTATAATTATCCGTGGGTTAAGCACTTCAGTGAAATCATTAGGATGATTCCGGAAGTGTATCAGAATGCGCTCGACTCGGGCGAATTAATCTTTGTTGGATATGCAAGCCTGTACTTACAGTATACAGCTCTGCATCTCGGCAAGGATTCGCTTGATGCAATCCGGACACGATTGCCCGAGTCGCATGCCTTTTGTAAAAAAATTCATAATGTCCTTGCAACTGATGCCATCATGGGATTGATGCTCTTAGTCGAAAACATGATGGGTCTTACAAAGGATGGTAAGACGTTTGCAACTAAGGAAATTGATGAGGAGACCTTCCTTTCCAATTGTAAAAATTCTGACGATTTATACTCAATTGGCAATTATCATGTCTGGCGTGCCTATACACTGTACCTAAATGCCGATTATGATGAGGCAATGAAGAGTATTGAAACGGCTAATTCGCTCGCCGCAGTTATATACGGAGCTGCAGTCTTTCACACAGTGTTAAACATGACGCATTCTCTCACGCTGTTGGCCATCGCCCGACGTGATACCGAGCTTTCAGAACAAGCACGTGCGCAAATTGAACAGAATCAATTGCAGCTAAAGCTTTGGGCTGACCATAACAAAGCAAACTTTGAACACAAGTACTTGCTAGTCGAGGCAGAGCTTGCATGGACAACAGGAGAGCATGCTCATGCATCGAAATATTATAACGATGCCATAGCGTCTGCAGAAGAAAACGACTTTATGCGCGAAGTTGGTGTCATTCACAAGTTAGCAGCCGATTTCTGGCTTAATCAGAATGTGCCGATCTATGCCGAGTCGCATTTGGAACGGAGCATAAAAATCCTGGATGCACTTGGCTACAAACGGCTAACATCTTCGATGAAGCATGATTATGCAGCGCATATTATGACTGGCCAACGCAGTTCTTCTGAGATCACCACGTTAACGTTTTCGCATACATCTACAACGGCTATGTCCGTCGGCTCGCTTGATATCAGTAGCATCTTTAAATCTGCACGTGCACTGTCGGAGTCGATTGAAATGGACTCCTTGCTGAATAAGATGCTACACATAGTTATTGAGAATGCAGGAGCCGAGCGCGCCGTCCTGATTGTTCAGGAGTCTGGGACCTGGTTTGTGCGCGCCGAATACGACATCAACTCCCGGCACACAGACATTCGGAGGATTCCATTGGACCAGTACGCCATGGTTCCCTTGTCGATTGTCAATTATGTTATGAGGACAAATAATAATGCCTTGAGTACCAACGATGTTATGCAGAAGATCATCGAGCGGGACGTGTACCTGATCGAACAAAAACCTGCGTCGTTTTTCTGCATGCCCCTTACACACAAAGGCGCAACCAATGCAATCTTGTATGTGGAACATCGCACCGGGAGCGACATCCTTACCAGGGACAGAATGGACGTGATAGAGACGCTGGCCAGCCAAATGGCGGTATCATTAGAAAACGCTACGCTGTACCAACGTCAGGCCGACCTCATTACTGCTGCACAGCGTTTTGTGCCCCAGGACTTTGTCCGTGCTCTTGGACATAATAATATTCTCGAAGTAAAACTCGGCGATGGTATCAGCCGTGAAATGACGGTGATGTTTTGTGATATCCGCTCGTACAGCAGCATTGCAGAGCGCCTCAGTGTTGAGGAGAATTTCAGATTCATAAATTCATACCTTCAACGTGTCGGTCCGGTAATCCGAAAGAACAATGGTTTTATCAACCATTATAGTGGCGACGGCTTCACTGCATTATTTACTCTTAATCCCTCGGATGCGCTTTTAACAGCACAGCAGATTGTTACGGAACTAGAATCGTTCAACCAGGATAGATTGGATAGGAACCTGGTGCCGATA
>JAGVJW010000120.1 GCA_020050895.1 bacterium
CAAGGCTTATACATTAATTGGCGGCAGTAGCGACGACAGAATTAAAGCGATCGCCATTGATGGTGCTAACAATATTTACATAACAGGTGAAACTTCTTCGAATGATTTCCCTTTAACCATAGGTGTTACCGGTCAGATTTACCAGGCTCAGATTGATGCATTTATTTCTTCGTTCGACTCTACCCTAGGTAAACTCATCATGAGCTCATACCTTGGGGGGAATAAAGATGATAATGCAACATCGTTGGCCGTTGATCAGAACGGAACAATTTATGTAGCAGGGAGCACTTCATCGAATGTAAATTTTCCTGTTACATTCCCAGTTACTGTTTCATATAGGAACCGGTTTGGGCAGACCATCACACTCCCTGGCGGTGGTGCTAACGGAGGTCAGGTTGACGGCTTTGTTGCCAGCTTATCGCCAGCTGGGCGCATCATTCAATGCCGATACTTTGGAGTAGAGGGAGTCGAAAAGTTTACTGCGATGACGATAGATGCTTCGAGTGGAGTTTACTTAACAGGATCAACAACGTCGCCAAGTTTTGAGACCTCTCCAACACCGAATCGGTTTGCGTCGGACCGTCTGCCATACGATAGATCATATAATGGCGGTAATACCGATGCATTTGTTGTGAAGTTTAATAGTGAGTTAGCGCTGGCAAAATCTGATGATGGAACCTACTCAACATATTTTGGTGGCAATGCTGAAGAGGAAGGTCGAGGAGTGTTTGTTGATGCGCTTGGACGTGCCTATGTGGTTGGTGTAACCACGTCTACGAACCTTCCTGCAGTAGGAACAATTCAAACAACACCTGTAGGACAGCAGGATATTTTTCTTGCAGTGTTTAGCGACGACGGACGTGAACTCGCCAGCGCCACATACTTTGGGGGCGCAGGTAATGATGAGGTGTATGGCGTGCAATCCTACAACGGTCTGAATACTGGTGTGATGTACGGCTCCACTCAGTCGTCAGATTTCCCAGTATTGGGCGCCGGATCTATAAATAACAGAGCAGGATTGGATGACGGCTTCTTTGCAGTGATTAACACCTTCGCAAACATCTATACAACGCTTGTATCCGGTCTAGGATCGGACGCGGTACGTTATGCTGCGGTCGATCCTAAGGGCGATCTTTATTACTCCGTGATAACTTCCTCATCAGATTTACCAACACATGACTCTGCTTTTTCAAAGGGTGTGGAGGGCTCGCAATTCTATGTTGCTAAACATGCATTTGGTACGTTAGAACTGGCAGTGCCTCGAGGTGGTGAAGTCTGGTGTACGGGGTCGAATCAATCGATATCCTGGCAGACGGCGGGCATGCTCGATGGTGAGAAATATATGGTAGAATATTCCAGCAATGGTGGAACAACTTGGAATGTACTCGTCAAGGACATCACGGCATCGAACTATCAGTGGAAGCCATCATCTGCTACTATGCCTGCAGGAGATCAATATCGTTTCAGAGTAAGCACTAAACGTGGACATGTTTCTACCACATCGAATATGACGTTTGTTCAGCCCCCTTCCATCACATCGCCTCCTGTTAACACAAGTGGATGTCGGGATGACAAGGTCACGTTAAGTGTTGGTGCAACGGGCGGGAGTCTAAAGTATCAGTGGCGTCGAAATGGAACTAACATCGCAGGTGCAACCAATGCAACGTATGACATCGTAAGCCTTTCGAGTAGCAATGTTGGATCGTACGATGTTTTTATCAGTGGACGATGCTCGCCTTCGATAACCAGTGTGCCGGCCATCGTGAGCATGGCAGTTGCAACCAGCATCACTTCGCAGCCGAGCGGCGGCGTTGTTGAAGAAGGCAAATCATTTACGTTGAGCGTGGTGGCCGCTGGCGGTGGTCTTACCTATCAGTGGAAAAAAAATAACTATGACATCGCTGGAGCAACGTCGGCAACATATTCCGTACAAAGCGCTGAAAAGAGTGACGGAGGGAAATACGTGTGTCAAGTCAGCGGCTTATGCGGATCGGTAACAACCGAGGAAGCTGAAGTGGTGATCAACGCACCAAGCAGCGTCAGTGAGGAATTCGCTGATGGCTCTGCCTCGTTGCGCGTGATCGGTCCAAACCCTTCAGATGATTTTGTTGTTCTGAAGCTTGACCTTCAGCATTCGCAAAACATTGAAATGCGATTAATTGACCAGCGTGGAGCAGTAGTCTGGCGGTCCGGGATTTCCTTCTACCAAGTTGGACCAACAGAAATCCGAATCCCGTTGGGTTCAATCCCGATTGGCGTGTATGGTGTAGTGGCGTTTGCAGATAAGGGCGCGCTCAACACTTTGATAAGCATCAGCCGCTGATACGCAGACTTTAACGGCTCATCGACGGCACTTGTCACCCGGCGCTTGTCACCTGGCACTTGGCACCTGGCACCTGGCACCTGGCACTTGTTAACCGCCACTACGTGGCGGTTAACAAAAACCCATGAATTCATCTTCACATTTCAGCTCAATTGGAACAATTGTGTCACGGAATTGGTGATAAATATCACAGCTTCTTACGTTTATTTCACTTAACTTTAGACTGTGATGAAGAAGCTTATCATCAAAGCTGCTATTGTATTATCAATGTTAGGCTTTACTGCACTCCCAACCTTTGCCGGTACTGGTGGTGGTCCCTTTGTAGGGGGCTTTTTGAGAGGAACTTTAGACAACGATCACATTTCTGGTGTTGGGCGTGCTTTAAACGGCGACGTAGTAGTGTGCGGTTGGACTGATGGGTACGAAGTTTGGGACAATGTTTCGGGTTACGATACAGAACAAAATGGTTCAATTGATGCATTTGTAGCAGTTTTATCTCCAAACCTGGAAATAGTAAAGGCGTTTACATTCCTTGGCGGAGCTAGTGATGATAAAGCTATAGGAGTCACAATAGCGCCATCAGGAATAATTGTAATTGCCGGAAATACTGAGAGCGTAAATCTACCAACCACTATCGGTGCATTTTCTGTTATTAAGTCGGGATATGTTGATGGCTTCGTCGCTTCTTTTACTTCAGACTTATCGACACTGCTTGCATGTACATATTTTGGTGGCACAAACGATGATGAAGTGGCCGACATCGTAAGCGATGAAGCTGGAAATGTGTTCTTCTGCGGCTCAACAAAATCTGTTAATGGTTTTCCTGTAATCAATGGATACGATAAAATCTACGACGGCGGATACGATGCATTTTTAGCAGGCCTTACACCTGGGCTTTCCACCGTAATTTTTTCGACCTACTATGGCGGTACATCGGACGATGTATTCAACGACGTTGCCATAAATAATTCAGGTAGTCTTGCTTGTGTTGGCACAACTAAGTCTCAGGATTTCCCAACATTCCCCAAGGTCAACCCTCTGTATTGGTGGTGGCAAAAGGAGAGACCATACGATTGGACTTATAACGGTGGCGAAACAGATGGTGTTTTTACTGTTTTTGGTGACGAGGGAGCTCGGGTAATGGTAGCCTCCTATTTCGGAGGGGCTGGTGAGGATGAGGGTAAATCCATTGCCTTGAATTCTGATGGAGAAGTCACGATTTTTGGCACGACTACTTCAGTTGATATCCCTGCTACCTCCGGCGCACAAGGATATCTGCGAGGACCCTCTGATGTATTTATTGCCCAGTTCAATGCTACGGGGATGTCGTTGACGGCTTCGACATACCTCGGCGGTGAGGGCGGAGAAATTATTGATGGTGCCGTGCCATTTAAAGGCGATCAGTTCGTACTCTATGGTACAACAACATCACAAAATTTACAAACTGTGGGTTCCGGTTCACGATCCACTCTGAATGGTGGTCTGGAACCTTTCGTAACCATTACATCGGTGACCTCCATTTCAATGCTCTCGACTATTGGCGGTTCAAAAGACGAGCATTTCACTAGAGCACTTATTGACGGCGATGGAGGAGTGATCTTCGTTGGTTCTTCAACGTCTCCATTTATAAATATCGACAATAAAATTCTTGAAGCGGTCGGAGAGTACCCGGCAACTGATGCATTATCGATCAGATATCAACGTGGAGTGATCGATTTGTATGAGCCCAGAGGCGGCGAACATCTATGCTTAGATCAACCGGTTAACGTTGCATGGTCGAAAATCGACATGGATGCTACCGACAAACTTCGTGTTGAAGCAACCACCGATCTTGAAACCTGGTTTCCGGTGAGCGCATACACAAACGGGAGCTCCATACAGGTTACCATCAGCGATTCATCGTTAGTTAATCGTCCAACTACATTCCGTGTGGTTTCTTCCCGATCGCATGCATCGCGAATGTCATCGCCCCTTACCATCGATCCGCGGATGGACATCGTTACCTCGCCTATTGGGACAACACTTTGTGCAGGCGATTCCTACCAGCTTGGAGTGGAAGCACGTGGTACTGGACTCAAGTATATATGGCTGAAAGATGGTAACGTTATTCCCGGTCAAACACAGCCATTACTGTCCCTTGGCCCGGTTGGATATGCTGCATCAGGACGGTACCAGGTAACTGTCACCGCTGCTTGCGGACTGAGCAAGACTAGCGATCCAGCCAACGTACTTGTTGCCGCAAGCACTGAAATCGTCTCAGTGCCGCGCGATACAACGGTCTATCAAGGACAAGGATTGGAGCTTTCAGTTATAGCAAGGGGAGATGCACTTTCCTATTCTTGGTACAGAAACAACGTCTTGATTCCCTTTGAGACCACATCGAAATTAACTATCGCAAGTATTACTGGTTTAGATGCCGGAGCATATTTCGTCCGCGTAAGCGGAACCTGCGGTGAAAAAATCAGCGAAGAATTCAAGGTAATTGTGCAGCCTGGCACGTCCGTGGGTGAAGACCACATCGGCCAGATTGCCATGTATCCCAATCCAGCCTTCGAGGAAGTGTTGATTTCAACCCCTTCGTTTATAGGAACAGTAAAGCTTGTTGATCAACTTGGAAGTGAGATTACCTCGATGGAGTTTTCATCTGAGGTCACCAATATTCGTATAGATCTTTCCCGCATTAGTGCTGGCCGGTATACCATTGTGTTAATGCCAACCAATAGACCGAGTATCTTTTTGGGGTTATTGGTTGTACGGTAGGTAGAAGAGTGGTTTATTAGTGGCAATATAGGACCAATTAAGTCGTATATTTGCAAGAATATATGGCTTCCGATCCAACCATTCTTAGTGAAGTTGTTGCCAGCGATTATAAGTTCGGCTTTGAGTCGAACATTGAACAAGAATTGCTGCCCAAGGGGTTAAATGAGGGTGTAATTCGATTTATCTCTCAGAAAAAGAATGAACCGGAGTGGATGCTGGAATGGAGACTGGCGGCTTACACTCAATGGCTTAAGATGCGAGAGCCGC
This sequence comes from bacterium, assembly GCA_020050895.1. Taxonomy (GTDB): domain Bacteria; phylum Bacteroidota; class Ignavibacteria; order Kapaibacteriales; family Kapaibacteriaceae; genus OLB6. The sequence continues at coordinate 5,351 of JAGVJW010000120.1, forward strand.
ATTGGGCGAATGTAACGTTTCCGCGGATTGATTATCAGGACATCATCTACTGGGCAGCGCCTAAGCAGCGGGAAGGACCTGCATCGTTAAGCGACGTAGACCCCGAACTTCTGGCAACCTTTGCAAAGCTTGGAATTCCCCTCGAAGAGCAGAAGCTGCTTTCGGGAGTTGCCGTAGATGCTGTGTTGGATAGCGTAAGCGTCAAGACAACATTCCAGCATGCACTAAAGGAAAAGGGCGTCATCTTTTGTCCGATAAGCGAAGCAATTCAAAAGTATCCCGATCTGGTGCGCACGTACATCGGAAGTGTAGTTCCTGTCAACGATAATTTCTTTGCAGCCCTAAATTCTGCAGTGTTTAGCGATGGTTCATTTGTGTATGTGCCAAAGGGCGTGCGGTGTCCGATGGAACTCAGCACGTATTTCCGTATCAATGCAAGAAATTCAGGACAGTTTGAGCGCACGCTTATCATTGCAGATGAGGGCGCATACGTCAGCTACCTCGAAGGATGCACAGCGCCACAGCGCGACGAGAATCAACTTCATGCAGCCGTAGTTGAATTGGTTGCCCATGAACGAGCAGAGATCAAGTATTCGACTGTGCAGAATTGGTATCCGGGCGACAAGGAAGGTCGCGGTGGGATATTCAACTTTGTTACTAAGCGAGGAATTTGTGAAGGGGCGAGAAGCAAAATCTCCTGGACGCAGGTTGAAACGGGTTCTGCAATTACATGGAAATATCCCAGCGTTATACTAAAAGGTGATAACTCCATAGGTGAGTTTTACAGTGTGGCGATGACCAATCATCATCAACAGGCTGATACCGGAACTAAAATGACGCATATCGGCAGTAACACTCGCTCTCGAATTGTAAGCAAGGGCATTTCTGCAGGAGTGTCGCAAAACTCATACCGCGGACTCGTACGGATTAATCCGCGTGCTGAGAACTCGCGCAACTATTCACAATGCGATTCTCTTCTAATTG
>JAGVJW010000163.1 GCA_020050895.1 bacterium
AATATCAAGGCATTTCAGTTCCATTGAATGGAATGCCTTGCACCAGCGTATTGCACGTTCAACCAAAATCTCAGTCTCAGGCCTTGGAATGAGTACGCGGCGGTCCACGCTGAACTTCAAACCAAAAAGAAATGCTTCACCAAGAATGTACTGAAGTGGCTCGCGCTTAATGCGCCTTTCAACAAACGATCGAAGTCGGTCCAGCTCGTCTCGGAGTAAGGGACGGTCGAACTGCGTGTAAAGTGATATTCTCGACACTTCCAACACTGAACATAGCATCAGTTCAATCGTCAATCTGGGAGAATCGATATCCTTTGCTTTAAAGTATTCCGTTCCCCACCGAATCAATTCTAATACCGTCCAGATATGTTCAGACGTCGAAGCTTTGCGCATAATGGTCTTGCAGAGACGTCGACGAGAATTGTTCACTCCGTAAAGCCTTTATCCCGGACAGCGATGCTTCTGCGGCTTCGAGCGTGGTAAAGAACGGTACCTTATACTTCATTGCTGTTCTGCCCATGATGGCTTCGTCGTACCTCGCGCTTTCACCAAGAGGAGTGTTAATCACCAATTGAACCTGTCCGTCGGCAATTTGATCGATGATGCTGGGCCGCCCTTCATAATGTTTTAAAACATTTGCCGCCTCAATGCTATGCTGTTTCAGGAATTCGGCAGTTCCACTGGTGGCAATAATCTCAAATCCAAGATCTACATAGCCCCTTGCAATATCGGCAGCATGCTGATTCTTATCATGAGTGCTTAGCGATATAAATACAGTTCCTGAAAGGGGCAAGGTATTCCCTGCTGATATATGCGACTTCACAATAGCTCTGCCAAAGGTGGAATCCATTCCCATCACTTCGCCAGTAGAGCGCATTTCCGGACCAAGAAAGACGCTTGCCTTGGGGAATTTGGTAAAGGGGAATACCGATTCCTTGATAGCGACCCTCTTCATCGATGTGTTGAAATTCTGAATATTCATCGCTGAAAGCTTCTCGCCTAACTGCACGCGAGTTGCAATCTGAGCAAGTTTTGTTCCGGTTGCCTTCGAAACAAATGGAACAGTTCGCGAAGCGCGCGGGTTTACTTCCAACACATAAACGAATCCATTCTGAACAGCAAACTGAATATTCAACAGCCCTATCACGTGCAGCGCCTTAGCCAGCTTTACCGTGTAATCGACCATCGTCTCAATTACACCATCCGATGCGTTGTATGGGGGCAACACACACGATGAGTCGCCTGAATGAACACCAGCCTCTTCAATGTGTTGCATGATACCGCCGATGAGCGTGGTTTCTCCGTCCGACACTGCGTCGACATCAAATTCAATAGCATGCTCAAGAAAATGATCAATTAATATATGACGAGACCGATCCTGAGCCAGTGCCAATTCGGTGTACGACCGCAATGACTCCTCCCGATAACAAATCTGCATGGCTCTGCCGCCCAATACGTACGACGGCCGAACCAGCACAGGGTACCCTATCCGATCGGCGGCAGCTATGGCATCTTCGACATTCAGTGCCGTTCCCCAGGATGGACATGGAATACCAAGCTGTCCGATCAGGTCGCCAAACCTCTTTCTGTCTTCGGCGAGGTCTATCCCATCGGGCGACGTACCAAGAAGCTTGACGCCTGCATCGGCAATCCTCTGCGCCAGCTTTAGTGGCGTCTGTCCTCCGAACGTAACAATCACGCCTTCCGGCTGCTCCACATCTATCACATTCATCACGTCTTCGAATGTGAGTGGTTCAAAATATAGTTTGTTCGTTGTGTCGTAATCCGTGGAAACTGTTTCGGGGTTGCAGTTAATCATTATGGCTTCGTAGCCGAGCGCCCTGATGGCAAAGACACCCTGGACACAGCAATAGTCAAATTCGATACCCTGACCAATCCTGTTGGGTCCGCTACCCAGAATAATCACCTTCTTCCTGGTGCTTGCCGATGCTTCGGTTTCCGACGAATAGGTTGAATAATGATATGGCGTCTCAGATTCAAATTCCGCAGCACATGTATCAACTGTTTTGTAATCGGGAACAATGCCAAGTTCCTTACGTCGCGTCCTCACTGCAGACTCGGTATCGTTATACAAGAGCGCAATCTGAACATCGCTGAATCCGTATGTCTTTAGTTTCAGCATGCGGCCGTGCTCAAGATCAGACAACGCCTTTCCACCTATACTTTCACCAATACATTCAGTGGCATATTCAACGATATCCCTGCATTGCTCTATGAACCATGGATCGTACTTCGTAAGCTGGTGTATGTCGTTCGTCGAGAGACCATACCGCAGAGCATCGCAGAGATCGTAAATTGAGTTAGCAGTTCGAACGCGCAGAGAGGATCGCAATGGAACAAGGTCAGCCTCAGAAGGAATCTCAAGGTCCCGATATTCAGGCTTGTCGAAACCGAATCCATACCTTCCCTGTTCCATCGACCGAAGGGCTTTCTGAAGAGCTTCCTTGTAAGTTTTTCCAAAGGCCATGCCCTCACCTACCGACTTCATCTGAACGCCGAGTGTGTTGTCGGACTCTTTAAATTTTTCAAAATCCCATCTGGGAACTTTCACAACTACGTAGTCGATGGATGGCTCAAAGCACGCTGGTGTCTTCTTTGTAATGTCGTTTACAATCTCGTCGAGTGTGTATCCGACTGCCAGTTTAGCGGCAATCTTAGCGATGGGGAATCCTGTGGCTTTCGATGCAAGAGCGGAACTTCTCGACACTCTTGGATTCATTTCAATAACAACAATTCGGCCATTAGCAGGATTAATGGCAAACTGAATATTCGATCCGCCGGTTTCGACTCCAATCTCACGGATTATTTTCAGCGCAGCATCGCGCATTCGCTGATACTCCCTGTCAGTTAGAGTCTGTGCCGGGGCAACTGTTATCGAATCACCAGTATGTACGCCCATTGGGTCGACGTTTTCGATGGAGCAGATGATGACGACGTTGTCCTTTGTGTCGCGCATCACTTCAAGCTCAAACTCTTTCCATCCTATAACGCTTTCTTCAACCAGCGCACGACCTATAGGACTTGCTACCAAGCCTGACCTAAGGAGATCCTTGAATTCTTCGACATTGTATGCAATGCCCCCTCCGGTTCCTCCGAGTGTGTAGGATGGGCGAATGATAGCAGGAAAGCCCACATGCTCTATCATTGCCAAGCCTCCCTCTTCGTCGTGTACGAATCCTCCACGTGGCATTTCCAGTCCAATCCGCTGCATGGCTTCCATGAACAGTTCTCTGTCCTCTGCCATTTGAATAGAATCAATCTGCGAGCCGATCAACTGCACGTTATACTTTTTTAGAATGCCGCGCTCATGAAGTGCAACGGTAACATTCAGAGCAACCTGTCCACCCATGGTTGGCAGGATTGCATCGGGCCGCTCCTTGACGATAACATGTTCGATGTATTCTGGTGTAATAGGCTCGATGTAGGTAGCATCGGCGATGTCCGGATCTGTCATGATCGTCGCCGGATTTGAGTTGACGAGTACAACACGGAAACCCTCCTGCATAAGCACTCTACAGGCTTGCGTTCCCGAGTAATCAAATTCACAAGCCTGACCGATTACGATGGGACCAGAGCCTATAACAAGGATTGTTTGTATGTCAGTTCGGCGCGGCATTACAGTAAGGAAATGTCATTGAATTGGACTAAGGACACGCTGCAACACAGCCATCCGCACTGCAACGCCATGTGTGACTTGTCTGTTAATGAGAGAATTGTCGGAATCAACAACTGCCTGATCCAGTTCAGTACCGATGTTCACCGGACCCGGATGGATAATTGCAAGGTCGGGATACCGTTTCAACCGTTCGATATTCAAAGTGTATGCTGCGGTGTATGTCAGTGGATCTGGAAATGCTTCAGCAGTAATTCTCTCACGTTGTATGCGTAGCATGCTCATTACGTCGGCCCACTCCATCGCGTTGTCTATCGAGTCAAATCGTTGCATCGTTGCAAACCAATCGTCGGTCTCTTTAGGAAGAAAGTGATAAGGGGCACACAAACTGAATTCAGCGCCCAGCCTTGCACATACATCAACCTGAGAGCGTGCTACACGTGAATGTTCGACGTCGCCAACCAGACATATTTTGATGCCGCGCAAACTGCCGAATCGTTCAAGAAGTGCAGAAGCATCAAGCAAGCCTTGCGTTGGATGACTGGTTCGCCCTTCACCAGCATTGATAACCGGCGTGTGCAGCGCCGATGCTGCATACGCAACTGCGCCGTCGCGGGAGTGCCTCAGCACAACAGCATCGAAACGCATTGCATCTATCGTAGCAAGTGTGTTCTCGTACGACTCGCCTTTTTCCAGGCTGCTACCTTCTGGTTGAAAAACTATTGTGGTGGCGCCAAGACGCTGAGCAGCAAGCTGAAATGAAAGTCTCGTGCGAGTGGAAGGTTCAAAAAATGCGATTACGATGTGCCGGTGCGCCAGAGACTGTGCAGCAGATTCGCCAGCATCCAGAATGGAAACGAAGGAGCGAGTCTCATTGAGAATCTCAAATAGGTCTTCGTTGGATAAATCCGACGTCGACACAAGATGACTCATTTCCATCTTCACAAAATTACTTCATCGCTTCTGATGTTGAGCTTACATGAAAAAAAAGCCCGCTTAAGGCGGGCTTTCGATCAACGCAACCGTCACTTCTTCTTCTTCTTTGCTGCGGCCTTCTTCACTGCAGGTTTCTTTGCAGTTACTTTCTTCTCTCCGTTAACGATTGCCTTCAGCTCACTGCCGGCAGAAAACTTGGCTACTTTGCGAGCAGCAATCTTGATCGGCTTGTTGGTAGCTGGGTTGCGGCCCATACGAGCAGCGCGCTTGCCAACGTTGAACGTACCGAAACCAATGAGTGCGACGCTATTGCCCTTAGACATCTCACCCTTGATCGCCATGATCGCAGCATTCAGTGCTGAGTCTGCCTGAGTTTTACTGAGGTTGGCTCCTGAAGCAATGGCTTCGATCAGCTCAGCCTTGTTCATTGACAACTCCATTGAAAGTGTATGAAAAATGATTGTTCGAAGCGAAAATATCCAGTGTTTATAGGGGTTCGCAAGGGGTACTTATCCACAATGACCCATTTTATAGGGTTTTCAGAGGAATGCAAGCAATGCGATGTTGAAAGCGGGGAATAAAACGGCTAACGTCAGGATTGTAAATACGGATGCCAGCATGTCGTCGGCAATAACGCTCCAGCCCTCGGTACGGTCGTTGATTTTGTTGATTGGATATGGCTTTACTACGTCGTACACTCTGAAAATAAATACACACGACGCCCACCACCCGGGACCGAAATAGGCATAAGGTGTTGCAAGGATTAAAGCCATTCCCGCAGCTTCGTCGATAACCACACTTTTAGGATCGGTACCAAGTTCGGGTTGAACCTTTGGAATGCTCCATAATCCCAACAAGAGAAATATAACGGATGCAACAAAGTAAACATATTGAGCAACTATGCTGTTTGTTGTAAATAGTGCCGGTACAGCAACAATGGCGCTGCACCATGTTCCGGGCATGATGGGCAGCTTGCCAATGCCGAAAAGTGTAGACACCATGCGTGCAAATGAATTTGACATGATTCCCTGGTTAGTTACTTGACCAATCGTTTGAAAAGGTATGGATTTGTGAATACGTATTCGACTGCTGTCCATAATGTAAATAATGTTATACCAAGCAAAATGTAGTATGTCGAAGAAGAATACAAGAGATTATTGGCACTTTTCATAATCGCTACGTCTGTCCACGTTTTTGATAACCACATCAGAAATAATGCATAGGAAATAAAGACCATTTGAATGAACGTTTTCACCTTGGCATTGCGCGACGTAACTATTGGCTTCCCCTTTTCCTCTGCAAAACTGCGCATGGCTGTTGTACCGAAATCTCTGAGCACAATAACCACCAGCATCCAGAGCGGCATAACGTCAACTATGTAAAAAGACACGAAGGCCGTCGACGTCAATACCTTGTCTGCCAACGGATCGAGAAACTTCCCGAGCTCAGATTCTTCCCCATACTTGCGCGCTAAATAACCATCGAACCAATCAGTAAGTGCTCCAATAAAGAACAATATCGCTGCAGCAGACATCCCAAACGCAGTCTCTGTAAGGATGAACGCCAGGAACATTGGAGCTATGAACAGGCGCGAAACCGTTAGCAAGTTTGCAATTGTCATCCTCATGCATGCGCGCAGCGTATCGCTGATTCTACAATCGACCTGAAATATTCCATGGAGAGTGATGCACCGCCGACGAGTGCACCGCTAACGTGCTGACAAGAAAGTATCTCATCCGCATTGTCGGCTGAAACACTACCGCCATACAATATTGGCATGTCGAGTATACCACGTTCCCTACAGCACTTTCGAATTGCAAGGTGCGCTTCTTCAATCTGTTCCGTCGTTGCTGAAATTCCCGTCCCGATAGCCCACACCGGCTCGTAAGCAATTACCGATGCATCAAGCATCAGCCGACCGCACACTGAATGTATGCTATCGATTTGTTTACTGATCACATCTATGGTCTTCCCACGCTTCCGTTGTTCTACCGACTCACCGATACAGATAATCGGGCGCAATCCATTCGTCAGCGCCGCCAAAGCCTTCTTTCCAATGAGTTCATCAGTTTCGCATTGGTCTCGTCTGCGCTCCGAATGTCCAACAATCACCCATGTGCATCCCATCTCGGCTAGCATCGAAGGCGACACTTCTCCGGTGTAAGCTCCCGAATTTTCCCAGTGGCAATTCTGAGACCCCAATGCAACACCGGTCCCGTCCACAACATCAGCGATGTGTTCCATGCGGACAAACGTCGGGCAGAGCACAATGGTATGTCCCTCGCCAACAGCCTTCGTAAAAGTATTTAATAATCTCTTCTTGAGTTCTGGCTCCTGAGAATTCTCAAATTCAGAGACATTCATTTTGTGATTCCCGACAATAAAATAGTGCCTCATTGCTTGTGCACTCCTCTGACCTTAAAGATTCTGTACGAGGAAAGGAATTGATCGGATTCCAGCCCCTTACCATCAATTGTTTCGCTTGGAGATACAATATGAACAATTTCATTAGTACTGATACGCTGTGTTTCCTCGTCCCACAGCAATCGTGTGGTAGTTAAGAGTGTCCTCGATGAATCCGACCAGACCCGCACGTTACCGATGGCTACCATATTCTTTGTGCCGTCATCAATTTCCGCGCTGTCGGAATCTAGTTCTGCAACCCTTTGTTGCGTGGTCTTGTCGAAAAATTCAATATGCACGTGGTTACCTAGTAGCGTTTGCTTTCTGTCTTCGTACACTTTTGCTTCTCCAGCAGTGAGGACTGCCTTAGTACGCGCAGAATCGGTAAACAACACTCTAACGTTGAACGATAAATGCAAGGGGGCGGTTAGAAACGGGTCTTCAGATGCTCGTTGGATTGGATCATGCGGAGTACAGCCTATGATAAACAATGGTAATATCAAGAACAAGGCAAGCATTACTAGAGTCTCCAATGACGCAGCGCGCCATCAAGAAACGCTCCGACATCTGCAAGAGGAAGCTGCGTTGCCGCATCGGATAACGCACTGGCAGGATCGGGATGCGTTTCAAAGAACAGGCCATCAACGCCTGCTGCCACGGCAGCTCGGGCAAGCGCAGGCGCAAACTCCGGCTGTCCTCCCGATTCATTGCCGATTGATGGACGCTGCAAGGAATGCGTTGCATCAAAGAGTACAGGGAATCCCGACTTTTTCATTGTAACAATACCGCGAAAATCAACAACAAGATCATGGTATCCGAAACTTGTGCCGCGTTCCGTAAGCCAAATGTTATCGTTGCCAGCTTCGACAACTTTTCCCGCTGCCTTGATAACATCTTCCGGCGCCATAAACTGCGCTTTTTTAATGTTGACGACCTTACCCGTAACAGCAGCCGCTTCAAGCAGCGACGTCTGCCTACTAAGGAAGGCCGGAATCTGAAGAATGTCCACATATTCAGCTGCAATTGCTGCTTCGCTATCGGTGTGTATGTCCGTAAGCACCGGAATGCCAAATTCAGTGCGAACGTCGAGCAATGCCTTCAGAGCAAGCTCATCACCGATACCTTGAAAAGAATAGGCACTGGTGCGATTGGCTTTCCTGTACGACGATTTGAAGACAAGTTGTATCGGTCTGCTATTGCATTCCTTAACTAAATGTGCAGCAACAGTCTTCAACAATTCTGCCGATTCAACAACGCACGGTCCGGCTACAACTAAAAATCGGTGTGGATCAACCTGCATAATGCCGTGAAAATATCCATAAATTTCGCTGCAGCATGTCAAAACGATCGGATAATATACCTATTCGGAGAAACGTTCATGGCCAGTCTGTTCACTCTGCCGAGCGGGACGACGCCGGCGTGAACCGGCACGGCGAACGAGCATCTTCGACCCAACAGGGAAAGCCTGAACCTAACGCTGATGCGATTCGGAAGAGAGTTAACGTCACTGCCCTTCTTCTGGGGCTGCTTGCTATTCTTCTCCTTATCGCACTTGTCTCCTACACCGTTAAAGACGAAGCAAACGCTCAGCTTTCGATGAGGGACGTATTCGGTGTTATCCGGGGCGACAATGAACTTCGTAGTCGTTTTGAATCCACACACAACTGGCTTGGGCTTTTGGGCGCAGTTGTATCTCAATGGATGTATAGCGCCACCGTTGGAATGTGGTCGGTTTCATTCCCAATACTCATGCTGTTTTGGGCTCGCGATCTTCTTCGTTTTCAAAAGATAACTCCGCTCGTTGCCCGTCGAAGTATTGCCGTCATTGGAACAGTTGTGCTTGTTTCTGCGATTTTTTCAACTGCGCAGTTAATCATTCCTTCGGTCGATGCAATTTTTTGTGGCGCTATCGGACAGTTCATCGCCGGTACAACTGCACAGTTCGTTGGTAAGGCAGGAACGTCGATCATTTTGATCGTTGCCTTGGGATTCGTTGTCGTTTTCGGTTTCAATGTTCAACCGAGATCTGTTTTTGTATTCTCCAAGCTGGCCTTGGCTCGAATCAAGAATATTCTTACCTCACAAAACAAAGCACATGCAAATGCCGAGGATGTAGCAGCATCAGATTCTGTTATCCGTCCGAAGGTTATTCTTCAGGATGAAGCCTCGTCGGACACACTTTCTCCAACAGTGAAGATTGTTCGCCAAACTCCGGGTGCACAGAAACTCGACCCCGACGTCGTGCGCGAGAGGCTACAGCGCCTCCATCCGGTACGCAGTGCTACGGCGGATGAACATCTGCCTGGTGTGAGAGGACCTTCTGAACCTGGCGACGTTCCGGAGCTGCCGCTGTTTATTAAAGATGATGAGGATGATTCAGTACCAATCGAAATTCCCGAGGGCGCATTACCACGCCCCCTAACAATAAATGTTGAATCTGCACAGCCGGAAGAAGAGGTGAAACTTTCGAGTTCTACTCTTTATGATGAGCATATTGTTTACAAATTGCCACCCGCTTCGTTGTTGATTGATATACCTGACGAAAGTATTGTTGACGATGATGAGCTTCAGGAGAATGCTCGCATCCTTCAGGAAAAATTAGAAACCTTTCGAGTGCGGATCGAAAACCTTACTGTTCAGCCTGGTCCAGTTGTTACGCAGTATGAATTCGTTCCAGCAAGTGGTGTTAAGGTTGCGCAAATCGAGTCGCTTGCCGATGATA
>JAGVJW010000050.1 GCA_020050895.1 bacterium
CAATTACTGAACATGGCTTGGGGAAACCCTGTTTTGCTAAACACGTTGTTTTGTCGGCTTCTGTTGGTGCATGTAAGCCCGTTGCACATGAACAGGCGGCATGTAATCGACTGATCAGTGTAGAAGGTCGCGATTTCCTTCTTGGCTACTGAGTTAAGCGTTCTACTTGCCTCAACCATCGGCAAGCCATATCTCTTGAATTCCTCATCAAAGAGTTTGACGTGCCTTTTTCATCCTGCTCACAAGTCAGTGATGTTGAATTACTGGCAAGCAAGAGTGTCAATATTTTCAGGTCCCTCTCCGAGTTAAGGGTACAGACTGCTTGTTGTACACCGAAACTTTTTCGCTCTTTCATTGTTGTTGCTTGCTGAGCGGCGTTATTTGCCCAGTACCTTAAAATCGTTACTGCGCCACTTCAATAACATTTTAACCTTTCATCTGCTTGGGTATGATGCGCCTTTATTTTATGCTAATGGCCATGCTGTTACCTGCTACAATGCTAATGTCGCAACAGATAACGGTTGGATTGATTGGCAGGGATAGCTTGGCGGTTGAGGGGTATACCTTACTGGCCCCCATACAGAATACAAATACATACCTCATCGACAATTGTGGGTACATGGTTCATCAGTGGACGAGTACTAATCCGCTGGCATTCAATGCACGTCTGCTTAAGAACGGCAATCTCCTGCGAGCTACGAGGCTCGATAAATCCGATATTCTCAACGGTGTGGGAGGGGGAATTGAGATTTGGAGTTGGGATAGCGAGTTGCTTTGGTCTGTTGAATTTTCCGATAGCGTGCAGAATTCGCATCACGATGTAGAGGTGATGCCAAATGGTAACCTGTTGGTTATGATAGCAGTGGAGATTCGCAAAGCAGATGTTTTTAATGCAGGGAGGGATTCGTCAACTCTGTTGAACGATATGTGGGTAGACAAAATCGTCGAGATCAAACCAATTGGCACAGATAGCGCAGAAATAATCTGGGAATGGAATACGTGGGATCATCTCGTTCAGGATAGAAATCCCCAGGCGCCCAATTATGGTGAAATCGCCGAGCATCCGGAACGAGTTGACATTAATTATTATTCAACAATCAACCGCAACCTCTTCCGCGATTTTACACATGTAAATTCAATTGATTATAATCCGGAGCTCGACCAAATACTGATTTCCGTACGCAACTTTGATGAAATCTGGATTATTGATCACAGTACTTCAACCATCGAAGCAAAAGGTTCTGTTGGCGGGAGGTATAACAAAGGCGGTGATCTGCTGTACCGATGGGGGAATCCGCTGGCATACAAATTGGGTGAGGATCAAGACAGAGTGTTCTATGCACAACACGATGCATACTGGATAGAAGAGCCACTGCCTGATGCAGGAAAAGTTGCTGTATTTAATAATGGTGCAGGACGTGTGTCAGAGAATTTTTCTTCTGTTGATGTTATTGAGCTGCCACTTGACGAGGCCGGTAATTATGTACGCTCTCGTGATTCTGCCTTCGGTCCTGCTCAACTTTCAGTGCGCATCACAGCTAAGCAGCCATCTGACATATACAGTGGAATCTTCGCAGGCTCTCAATTTTTAAAAAATGGAAATGTATTAATAGCCGAGGGTGCGTCTGGTGAAATCCAGGAGCTAGACCGAGAAGGAAATGCTCATTGGAAGTATGTTTCTCCCGTTGGCAAGAGTGGACCAGTTGCTCAAGGGAGTCTTCCCGGCGATAATTCTATTTTCAGGGCGAATCATTACTCATACGATTATGAAGCATTTCAGGGAAAGCATTTATTGTCGTTGAATGCTCCCATAGAACTAAATCCAATCAGCTACAATTGCACCTCGAGACCGATATCTACTTCGATTTCAGAAGACCTCCAGGACCTGCAATCCATTCAGGCAGGGCCAAATCCTTTTACCGATATGCTCATTATTAGATCCGCTGCCCAATGTGAATTTGCATTGTACGATGTTTCAGGCGTGCTTGTTATGAAAGGGGCGATTCAAACGCCTGTGTATAACGTTGATACCAGACATCTTATTCATGGAACATATATCCTTCGGATAGCAGCTGGAACACACGTGGAGACAGGGTTATATTTGAAATGATCTGAATTGCCAACAACCGATCATCGAATTATTTAGCCATGAGCCTCTCGCTAACGCCGACATCAACGCTCGACAGAGTTGAGCGTATACGCCAGACAAAAATTCTACGTGAGATTCAGGATAAAGACACCGTAGCAATGTTCGAGGACCCACTCGAAAACGATATGGTGCTTAACATGGGTCCACAGCATCCGGCAACGCACGGAGTACTGCGTGTCCTGCTGCGGTTAGACGGTGAGTCTGTTGTTAAATGCGTACCCGAGCTGGGATACCTGCATCGTGGATATGAAAAGCTTGCTGAAAACTGCACATACTATGAATTTATTCCGCATACCGACAGGCTTGACTATATCTCGCCGATGGCAAATAATGTGGCTGTCTGCATGGCCGTCGAAAAAGCCGCGCTGATTGATGTGCCGGAGCGAGCTGTTTGGATTCGCATGTTGGTTACGGAAATGGCACGCATATCATCGCACCTTCTCGCAGTGGGTTCAACTGCTATGGACGTCGGTGCCATGACGGTTTTTCTTTGGACATTTACCGAACGAGAAAAACAATACGATTTGTTTGAGCGCATCTGCGGAGCGCGTTTTACAACTAGCTATGCACGCATTGGCGGTGTTGCCAACGATATCGCCGACGACGTGCTGCGCGATATACGTTCCTGGCTCAACCAATTGCCCGAGAGAATGCGTGAAGTTGAAAATCTCGTTAACCGTAACCGCATCTTCGTCGATCGTATGGCCGGTGTGGGCTACATGCCCCCTGACAAAGCAATTTCCCTGGGTTTATCGGGTCCGACGTTAAGGGGCTCGGGAATTGCCAGAGATCTGCGTCGAGACCAGCCATATATGTACTACGACCAGGTTGAGTTCGACGTTATCACGCGCAATGATGGCGATTGTTATTCGCGGTACATGGTTCGCAATGCAGAGATTTGGGAATCAATGAATATTTGTCATCAATGCCTGGATAAACTCCATCTTATGCCGAGGTCGGCAACCGTTGCCAACAATCCGCATAACGTACTACCAAGAAAGAATATCATCTATACTGGCATGGAAGAG
>JAGVJW010000275.1 GCA_020050895.1 bacterium
ATGCCTGCACCTTCACATTCTTCGCAGCGTCCGCCTGTTACGTTAAAGGAAAACCTTCCGCTTTGATAGCCACGGATTTTTGCTTCGGGCATCAACGCATAGAAGTCTCGAATAAGCGTAAACAAACCAGTGTAGGTAGCGGGATTAGACCGTGGAGTGCGGCCGATTGGCGACTGATCTATCTCGATAACCTTATCGATGTTTTCTATGCCACTGATGGATTGATAGGGAAGGGGCACTAATTCGCTAGTAGTGAAATGCCGCGAAAGAATGGGATAGAGCGTTTCATTGATGAGTGTGCTTTTGCCTGATCCGCTCATGCCGGTGATGCAGACGAACTTTCCAAGCGGAACATCTAGGTCGACATTCTGCAGATTGTGTCCACGTGCGCCAATGAGTCCGATGGACTTCCCATTGCCCTGACGTCGAACCTCATGATGGTGAATATACTTTTCACCACTAAGGTATTTCAGCGTAATTGATTCATCGTTTGCCGGAGGGACAGGATTGCTTTTAGAAATCTCAGCCATTATCCTCCCCCCGTGGATGCCGGCACCGGGGCCAATATCAACCAGGTGATCGGCTTCTTCGATCATTTCTCTGTCGTGCTCGACAACGATGATCGTATTACCGAGGTCGCGAAGATGTTTAAGCGACGCAATCAGCTTCTTGTTATCGTGCTGATGCAATCCAATACTAGGTTCGTCGAGGACGTACGTTACTCCCACAAGCTGAGATCCTATCTGTGATGCAAGTCTAATGCGCTGACTTTCTCCGCCAGATAGCGTTCGTGCCGATCGACCCAGGGTAAGGTACGCCAGCCCGACGTCTTCGAGGAACCTCAGTCGGGTAATAATTTCTTTTAGTATCAGGTTTGCAATCACGCCCTGCCTGTCTGTAAGATCAGCATGCAGACCGGAGAACCATTCTAAGCAGTGATCGATGGATAGTGATGTACAATAATGAATGTTCTTGTCTGCAATCCGAATAAACAGATGTTCTTCCTTAAGCCTTGCGCCATTGCATGTGCGACAGGGAATCGACGAAAAGTAGCGCTCGATGGACTTGCGTACCGATGGCGTCGATGTTTGTTCGTACTGATGTCGCAGCGAGGGTAGGACTCCGATATACCGATGTTTGACAGCGGTATCGGCGTATGCGACCTTTACTACAGCCCCTTCCGCTCCGAACAATACTTGGTTCAAGAGGTTTTGGTCGAGATCACCGATTGCTGAATCGACGTCGATACCAGCATGCTTGCAATATGCCAGCACTTGCTTCCAAAGCCATGTTTCTCGGCGTCTTCCCAAGGGAGCTATGCCGCCATGCGCAATACTCTTGGACAAGTCTGGTGTAACCAGCGAGAGATCGAAGTCGAGAATGTCTCCCAATCCTTCGCATGTGGAGCAGGCACCAAAGGGTGAATTGAACGAGAACATGTTTGGTGCTGGCGTGGCATACGAACGTCCACAGTTTGGACATGTATAACTGGTGCTGAAATACACATCATGCCATTGCCCGTTCTTGCTTTCCACCAGCGCATTCACGCCCCCTTCACCCATGTGTAATGCCATCTCTACGCTTTCGTTTAAGCGATGGAGTGTATTCTCGCCTATTGACAACCTATCTATGACTAGGTCGATGTTATGCACCTTGTACCGTGCCAACTGCATACCGTCGATGATTTCCTGCACCTCACCATCGACACGAACACGAGTGAAACCCTGTTTGCGGAACTGCTCGAAGAGCTCGCGATAATGCCCCTTACGTCCTCTTACAACCGGAGACA
This sequence comes from bacterium, assembly GCA_020050895.1. GTDB lineage: Bacteria > Bacteroidota > Ignavibacteria > Kapaibacteriales > Kapaibacteriaceae > OLB6. Next base: position 1,790 of record JAGVJW010000275.1, read on the forward strand.
GAATCTGTAAACGTGTCTGCTGCGGATATTGCATCAACGCATCAACGATCTGCTCAATAGATTGCTGTCTTACGGCGATGTTGCATGCAACACAGTACTGCGTACCAACCTTTGCAAACAGCAATCGTAAATAATCATAGATTTCAGTAACCGTACCCACAGTCGATCTCGGACTAAGGCCGATCGACTTTTGTTCGATGCTGATGGCAGGGGAGAGACCTTCAATGACGTCTACATCGGGTTTCTTCATCACTCCGAGAAATTGGCGGGCATAACTCGACATACACTCCACGTACCGCCGCTGTCCTTCGGCATAAATAGTATCGAACGCCAGCGACGATTTACCGCTTCCGCTGAGTCCGGTAATTACTACAAGCTGATCGCGAGGAATCTCGACGTGAATATTCTTCAGATTGTGCTCGCGTGCTCCACGGATCACAATAGATGTATACTCTTCGCCAGAGTCCTTCAACCCAACTTCTGAACTGGACATAAGTAGCTAAAATACGCGGCTATGGCGAAGACTCGATCAACATGCCATGCTAGAGAAAGTGTCTCAGTTTGTAATAACGACTCTGATAACTTCTATTTCTTAATGTAATGTCCGAAACCAAGCCCAGCCAAGAAAGCAAATACTCCCGTCATTGTTGCAGCCAGAAGGTTACTACCCAATGGCTCAATATTATTGGCACTGAAGAATATCCCCAAGCCAATACAACTAACAACTGCAATTAGAGCCACAATAAGTACAGGCCAAAACATTTGCTTCCATGTTCAATGTTTCTCTTTTTCAAATTCACGGTCCTTATCTATCTGTCCGTGTTCAAATTCTTGTTGTTTACATAAATATTCAAATTTGTGATCGTTATCACGGTCTGCTTATTTAGCTAAAATAGCCGCTGTATTAGGATCAATATTCGGTCCCATCGAACCTTTGATTATACTTAGAGACATTTCAGCCACAATGGATCTTACGTTTTCACGCTGCTCTGGAGGAGGTTCCTTCAGTATTTCCTCCAGCTTCTCGTCCACTGGTGGTTGACTATCAGTATTGTTTGGTATTTGCCCGCCTATCTCCTCTGCACCTTCTCTTTTCTCAGTATCACCGCTCATTACGCGTCACCACTTTTAAATAATCATCGATCATTTTTTCGAGTCTTTTCAAAAGCATGTTACTTTTCTCCCTCTCGCTTCTGTGTATACGCACTACCCATTTGCCGTTTTCCAAATCGTCTAAAACAACGAAGGCTCTAGGATTATTTTCCTTCGCCTCTCGATATTTTGACACCGCTTCGTCTACAGTTAATTGTCTATCGCCGTACAAGGTGTTTTCAGCTAGAGATATGCTTCTAGCTCACTCTCGCTTTGCAAGAGCACAGCACGGCCTTTAG
>JAGVJW010000301.1 GCA_020050895.1 bacterium
AAAGCGCGTAGATAGCCTGATGTCTGCAAAAATCTATATCGACGATTCTGCTTCGCTAACACCAGTTGAGTTCAGAGCTAAGGTTAGGCGAATGAAGGTGGAACACAAGGTCGATCTGGTTATCCTTGACTACTTGCAACTCATGCATGCTCCAAAAGCCGAAAGCCGCGAACGCGAAATCTCCTTGATTTCTCATACCCTGAAAGCCGTTGCAAAGGAACTCGACATCCCAATACTGGCTCTCTCACAACTTAACAGAGGTCTTGAACAACGCGCAGATAAACGTCCAATGCTCTCGGACTTGCGCGAGTCTGGATCCATTGAACAAGATGCCGATGTTGTAATGTTCATACACAGACCTGAGTATTACAAGCAGACGGAGTTTGAAGACAAAACATCAACGGAAAATGTCGCCGAAATCATTGTCGGGAAACAGCGTAACGGACCCACTGGCGATGTAAGATTATTCTTCAACAAGGACAACGCTACGTTTCAGAATCTCGCCTACAACTATTCATCATTTGAAGAACCGACGGAACCGCCCTATCTTCGGGAAGGTGACACATTCTAAAATTCGGGGCAACGATGAACGGCAGGGGAGCAATCGTCGTTCTCTTCCTGGTGGCAGTCATTGCGGCTCATGCGCAACTGAAAATTGATCTGCCGGTTGGCGGGGAAATTTTTTACACGAACCGCGACAGCATCGTAGATATTCGATGGAGCGGTATCGAGGATACAATCAACGTTCGATTAGAGTATTCGACTGACGGTCGAACATGGCAGCTCATTGCCGATAGTGTAACTGGTTTGCAATATCAGTGGAGAATCACCGGCCTGCCTGTTTCGAGTTCCTACCGTGTGAGAGTGATACAGTCACGTCCACCCCAGGCTTTCGATAACGTTATTTATACTGGGCATCAAACATCTGTGGCCGATGCCTATTGGTCTCCTTCGGGCGATCGTATCGTTAGCGTTGCTGCGGAGCCACATATTTGGGACGCAAATGTTGGAGGATCTATTCCTCTTGTTGCGCTGCCCACACCAACTACAGAATACTCGTCGGTGAGATGGAGACCGGACTCTGCCAAAATCATCACTGCGTCTGTTGATGGAATGGTGCGCATTTATGAAACTGCTCAGAACTCTTTAGAGTTGACGCTCAACCATCCAGCTCCTGTTGAATATGCCGATTTTAATTCGACATTTGACCTCGTAGTCACGGACGCGGACGACAATAGAGCCAGGTTGTTCCGGCCACCCGGTACAGTGGCCATTGGCACTCTCAATCCGGCATCGGTGATAGAACATGTAGCGTTTTCTCCAAATGGAAGTCGTGTTCTTGTCTGTGCAAATCAAGCTAAGGTATACTCCGTTACCGGCGGCCTGCCATTAAGTTTTACAAAGCACACATCGGGAGTTCTTAACGGCGCATGGAGTCCGGATGGATCTTTAATTGCAACAGTTGGCGGAGATGCTACTGTGCGGTTATGGGATGCTACAACCGGAGTTGAGAAGTGGGTTAATTCCGATCCTAAGGAGGGTGTTCGGGCAGTCGCTTTCTCTCACGATGGAACACGGGTTGCTGTTGCAATGAGCGACAGCACCGTAACACTTTGGGATGTTCAGTCGGGCCAGTTAGTAAATCAATTTGGCGGGCACACAGCAACAGTGAGAATGGTAGAATTCTCGCCAGATGACAGATTGATACTCTCAGGATCGGACGATAACTCGGCCATTGTTCATGATGTTGTTACTGGTTCTCGGCGCCGGTATCTTCATTTCGGTGATGTTCTTGCTGCACGGTGGAGTCCCGATGGAACCAGGTTTGTATCAACATCGCAAGATACACGAGCCATTGTGTGGCGTGTTCTGAATGTAACCATCCAGGCAGATACAAGCGAATCGTTTTCGATAGCTCAGCCTCCGCCTGCCTTTGCACAATTTGTTGCCACTGGAGACACGCTCGATATTGGGACTGAAACAACGATATACGTCAGCTTGGAAGGGGCTCAAGCGCTGGACCTTGCCGACATCGATTCAGTTGTCTTCACCATGGAATACGATGCAACGATGCTGCATCTACTTTCCACATCAATACCAGTTGTATTCCAAAGCTCTACGTTGGGCATTAACCGAATCACATTCACACCGATACCGCTGCCACTTACAAACTCACCGTTGTTCGATGTCCGATTTCGCGCAACGCTTGGCATAGATAGTGTTTCAGCATTTTCATTCTATAATGTTAGGCAAATCGGAACCGGTCCCGGAGTTCAAGTTTCAACGCGCAGTGATACTATCCTGGTTCGCGGTATCTGCAGGGTATCGGGAACGCCGCGCTTATACAACCCTGTTGGTACGATTCTTCAGATCATTGAACAGCGTGCCGACAATTCTTCTCTGATAACCATTGACCTTGCCGAATCGGGTGCAACATTGCTTACGTTGTTTTCCCTTAACGGCGATGTATTATGGACCGATGAGGCGAGCAGTAGTGAAATTCAGCAGCGGTTATTAATCCGCACACTTTCACATTCGCTAACAGGTGCATACGCCATCCTGGTTGTGCGCACACCTACACAGACAATTTCGAAAATCATTGGTCTGGACAAACGATGAAGGTGTGCCTAAGTCATAAATGTTCCTGGACCTTTCGGTTTCACACACAGACCGTTGTGCGATGTTTGATCCTTTTGCTGGTTCCAGTCGTTTGTCATGCCCAATGGTGGAAGGGTAAAAATCCCGAGCAGATAAATTTATTTAGCGTTGGGTTTGCTATCGACGCTGCTGTGACGATGCATAATGGGAATTTTACTCTTCCCTATGCTCCAACGTGCTGCCCGGCTTACACTACTTCAACAACAATTGGACCTTCGCTCTCCGGATTTATTCGAAATGAATTTTCGAAACCGTTACGCGTATCTCTGCGAATGACGTATGCGCCCTACTATGCAAACTTCTCAACGGATCAGGGCATTCTTGTTACCAACTCAACTCCCGGTACTGTCCGGTACTCACTCGACGTTAAAATGGTATTCATCGGAGCTGAAGTTCTCGCCGATATTCGGATTGTGAACCCAATCCGACTCATGTTGGGAGGATCTGCCGGGGCAATGACTCAGGCATCGTATTCACAGAAGGAAGATTTGATTGTGCCTGGTGTTGGCACCTTTGAAAACGGTTTGCGTGTGCGCAACCAGACAACAAATGCCGATTTGCAGCAACTGTCTAGCTCTGTTGTTGGTGTGGTAGGTGGTGTTGGATTCGATATCCCAATGACGGTAAATCACTCCGTAATGCTCACACCTGAAGTACTTTACACAATTGGGCTCACGAACATCGTTGAAGGAGTCTCGTGGAAGGCAGATCAACTGCGGGTTGGTGTGGGCATTGGATTTGCACTGAATGCGCCTGATCCGCCCCTTCCCATCATACAGAGAAAAGTTGAGTACGTTGATTCTGTATTTGCTGATGTACCGCCAGATGGATCTTATAGGCGAAGCTTAGGGGTAGAGCGCGCTGAGCTCGACACCGTTGTTGAAAATGATACGGTGATGATTACAGAACGCGCATATCGCACAGATACAGTGTTTCGCCCATTGAGGCCAATAGTTAATGCAAAGCTTTCTGCTCGTGCATTGCAACCTGACGGTGTGCTGGCCGATGTTTATACCGTGAACATCAGCACACAATTCATTACGGAAGCGTTGCCATTACTCCCGGTAGTTTTCTTTGAATCGCAGTCTATATCACTTTCGTTCCGATATCACCAGGTTAAGAGTGTTAAAGAATTTGATATTCAATCTATTGAGCCGCGAACAACATCGGTACACCGTGACGTGTTGAACATTATTGGACAGCGCATGCTGGCACGTCCGGCAAGCACTATAAACTTAATTGGGAATTCCGATCCCACAACGGAAGGCGCAGACTGCAGTCTTGCAGCAAAGAGAGCAAACGAAGTCAAGAGCTATCTGGTAAATGTGTGGGGAATTGAATCGTCGAGAATTCAACTGGCAGAGCGCAGAGGAAGTTGTGCCCCATCGAAGGTGACGCGCGAACCTAGCGAGGATGGATTTTCCGAGAACCGCAGGGTGGAAATTGAAACATCAGATCTGGAATTGTTAGCGCCTGTAGCCCAGCGTCGGTTTAATGAAGCACGGTCTGTTACACCTCCCCGTATCGTCCTCGACCCATCGGGAACGCATGCAGTAAGTGGAAGCGATACGGAGCCTACACAGAAGTATTTTAAATCCTGGAAGGTTGAAGGATCTTCGGGTTCAAAGATTCTGTTTAGTCAGACAGGTGAAAAGGCGCCACAATCAATCACTCAACAGCTAACGCCTGCGACAGCCGATTTGATGCGCGACGATGTACCGATGAAGGTCAGACTAACTGTGGAAGCATTGCAGGGAGCCCATGGGTCGGCAGAAGCCGATCTGAGCGTGCGCAAGGATACTTTGAAGACGGAGATTGAACGGCTCACATTAACTCTCTTTGACGTATCCAGCGACGAGGTAACTCCGGTTTCGGAAAATCAGATAAAAGAATTTATCGAACATGTCTCTGCTGGTGCTACAGTGATTGTGCGCGGCTTTGCCGACATGCTGGGTAATGCGGAGTTCAACAGAAAACTATCGGCTAGGCGTGCCCAATCTGTTTGCAACACAATTAACAAATACTTAAAAAAGAAAGTCAACGTTGATTGCTCTGAAGTGGCAACAGACAAATTTCCTCCGGGGATTGATTCTTATAATACTCCAGAGGAGAGGTTCTTAAGCAGAACAGTTCAGATCGAAGTTATACGTTCGCGCTAAGTTTAACAGGGCATGTGGTTTTCCCATGCAGTTCGCAACGTTTGTCGCATGGTGTAACATACACACGTGGGATTGCAGTTGGGAACTGATCGCTAAGTTCCTTTAATATATCTCGTTCGAGCAGATATAGTGTCTCCAGAGTATAATCGTAAGGCATCACCAAATCAATTTCAATAAAAATATCGCGGCCAGACTGTCTGGTGTGAACACTCTTGAACTCACACATTCGATTATGTTTATCGGCAATGATGCGCAGGATTTCATACTGCATGCTATCTGGCAGCGTGCGGTCTAGGAGCTGTCGAAACGCTTCTCGGCCGTGTCGGATAGGGACGTTGAGGGCGAAAAGCAGAAGAGCAATGGATGTGATGGTGTCTGCAATAACAGCTCCCTGAAACGAGCCAAACCACCGGAACAATCCTCCGATGATGATGCCCCCTACCACGCCAATCTCAACCCATGAGTCCATTCGCCACAACTCTGCATCATAATGAAGCATGGGTTGGTGGAACCGTTGTGCGTTTTTTTTGAGTCGGTGAGACGTATTCCTCAAGATTAGAAAGGAAATAGCGCTCCAAATAATTAGAACGGTGGTGTTTGTATCGTGAGGAGGTTCCCGAACAAGCGCAACAGCTTCGATTATTGTAACGATGGTTAGTATGGTAAGAAGTACGGCGCTAACCAGGATTGCTAAACTCTCGTATTTGCCGTAGCCATAGTTGAAGGCAAAATCCGGAGAGCGCATTGAACGTTCGATTGCAGCAAGAAAGAGAAGTGAATTACCGATGTCGATCAGCGAAATAAAGCCATTGGTGCGCACAACAAGGGAATGTTCCCAAATCCCAACTACGAGACTGATGCCTGCGAGGATTATGCATGCCAAAAGCGACATGGACGACGAATACAGGGGAGTATCACGTCGGAGATATTTGTACAGACTACGTTTCACCGGATTGATGCGATGGCTAGCGCCGCATATTGTTTGATAATAAGCGCAATGGACAATACGAGCATAACGATGTTAACAATTGGCATTATCCATGCCCACGAGCCATGTGCGATTGGGTAGACAATGGCAAACAATGGCAAAGACCCTTCGATGTTCTCAAGCGAAACCTCATCGGGTGGGATTCGATGCGAATTGGCGTGGTTCATAATTGATTTATACCGTTTTGACTCACGAAGATATTCTACACCCCATGCAGTGAGCAGAATAAAGTAGATCCACGTCTGACCTGATCGATAGTCTCTCAGCTCATAATCGGAAATCTTTCCCATCCACTGCATTAGATAAATGATAATCCAATAAATGCCGGCTACAGAGAAGAGAATGCGTACGATTTTGCTAAAAGATCTTTTCTGCTGGCGGTAGCGCTTACTGATGGTTGGATGAATCATTGATCGTTGGTGAATGTTTGACAAAAAAACGCGCAGAATACACTTGGGAATTCTGCGCGTCGAACATACGTCAGGTTAGTTGAATACTACTCTGCAGGCTCCGACTGTTCTCCTTGCGGCTCTGCCTTAGCGGGTTGGTCGGGTGCAGCAGGTTCTTCTGCTTGTTTTTCGGTAGGAGCAGGCTTTGCAGCACGTTCGGCACGACGTTTCTTAAGCCTTTGGTAGCGTTCTGTTGCATTCAACTTATGCTGAACGACTGCTGCATCTATCTCCTCTGGTGATTTGTCTTTGAACGATAGATGCTGACGCAGCAGAACACCTTCGCGACTGAGAATTTGACGAACAATTTCAGTAGGCTGGGCGCCTACGCCGAGCCAGTACAAGGCACGCTGCTCATCGAGAACAACATGCTTTGGCGACGTCATCGGATCGATGTATCCGACGCGCTCAATTGATGCGCCGTCCCTACGTGCGCGTCCGTCGATCGCAACGATGTCGTAGAAAGGATGTTTCTTACGACCGCGGCGACGCAAGCGGAGTTTTACCATAAAATTCCTTCAAGAAAAATGTAAAAACCAAATACCCGGGAAAATCCAAACAGATCAGACCGGAGGTAGCAACATTTTAGCGAAATGCACGCTGGCGCATCTTGCCTTTCAATGCTGCTTGTTGTTGAAGTCGAGTGATATCGCCCTTGTGTCCGGACGACATACTCTTCATCATTTTCTGCATGTCTTCGAATTGTTTAATGAGACGGTTGACGTCCTGCACACTGGTGCCGGATCCACCCGCGATTCTGCGTCGGCGCGAGCCATTAAGTACACGCGGGTTTCGCCTTTCGTGGACAGTCATCGACAGGATCATTGCTTCAACGCGGCTAAAGGCTTTGTCGTCGAGCTGAACATTACGCAATGCTTTATCCATACCCGGAAGCATACCGATGAGGTCGCGCAACGATCCCATTTTCTTAATCATTTTCATCTGATCAAGAAAATCTTCAAACGTGAATTGATTCTTTCGAATTTTTTCTTCGAGTCTCTCAGCTTCTTTTTCGTCGATCTGGCTCTGAGCTTTCTCCACAAGAGTTATCACGTCTCCCATTCCAAGAATGCGCGAAGCAATGCGCTCTGGATGGAAGGGTTCGAGCTGGTCGATTTTTTCACCAACGCCAACGTATTTAATCGGCTTGCCAAGCACAGAGCGAAGAGATAATGCGGCGCCGCCACGCGTATCACCATCGAGTTTTGTGAGAACCACGCCTGTGAGTTCCAGCCGATCATTAAATGCCTTGGCTGTATTCACTGCATCCTGACCCGTCATCGCATCGCACACAAAAAAGATTTCATGCGGTTTGATCGCCCCCTTCAAGTCGGCGACTTCCTGCATCATCTCTTCGTCGATTGTTAAACGTCCGGCAGTGTCTACGATTACAACGTCGCGTCCGTACTTCCGCGCATACGCAAGAGCATCGTTGGCAATTTCGAGCGGTTTAGCATCATCCTTGCTGAACACAGGCAGCGAAATCTGCTGGCCCAGCATTCTAAGCTGATCGATGGCGGCGGGCCTGTAAATATCGCAAGCAACAAGGAGTGGCTGCCGACCCTTCTTTTTCAAAGAATAGGCGAGCTTTGCGCAAAACGTTGTTTTCCCTGACCCTTGTAATCCAGCAACCATCACGATGGTAGGGGGCTGGGGTGCTAGTGTTAATTCCGATCGCTCCGTTCCCATGAGAGTCACAAGCTCGTCATGGATAAGTTTGATCATTAACTGCCCTGGAAGCAGATTCCCCTTTACCTCTAGGCCAAGCGATTTCTCTTTAACATTATTGATGAAATCTGTAGTAACCCCAAGATTTACGTCTGCGTCGAGCAATGCACGGCGCACCTCAACCAATGCTTCTGCAACATTGTCCTCGGTGAGCTTGCTTTGACCTCGAATTCGCTTAAGAGCGTCTTCGAGTTTTTCCTGGAGAGATTCAAACATGGCGGTTTTGGAGAACCGCAAAAGTACGAAATTATCTGGAGACCATTACCGTTGCAGAGCCAACTCTGAGGCCATCGGCAGTGTTCACCTGAACGAAATATGCGCCGTTTGCAATAGCTGCAGTTGGTATGGTTACCGAGGCTTGCAGACCTCCAAAATTCATTGGATAGAAGCCAAGGAACAGACCATTTGATGT
>JAGVJW010000049.1 GCA_020050895.1 bacterium
ACCGGCCGACGACCATGCAGAGGTGTCGGTAAATGCTTATGAAAGGGGCACGCACAAGCTGGAAATGATTGATGTAACCGGTACTAAAGTTTTTGAACATCTCTGGGAACACCAAGTTGGCGGCCTCCAGCACGTGATTGAAATAGATACCAAACGTTTTCCTGCGGGATTGTACAAGATGCGCTTAACATCACCTTCGCGACATCGATCCACTACCGCAGTGATTGTCCATTGAAGCCTTTACCCAATATGTCATTTAGGATTCTTCGTGTAATTGTATGCTGCGTGGGTGTTTTGTTAATGCACTCCGCGCATACGTCGGCGCAAGAAACGCTGAAAGATCCCACAACGGGAAAGACGTCGCACCTTCAATATTTCATCGGCTTGTATTCCGGACTAGGGATCAACCTGCATACTGCCGGCTTTGGCCAACTGCCGGGTTTCCCTTCGTGTTGCACAGAATACAAGGACAACACTTCGCTAAGTCCCGTGTTTGATGCATTGATTGAAGTTCCCATCATGCAAGACCTTCGAATCCAGGGACGCTTGGGATATACCGGTCTAGGGGGCTTGTTATCAACGCAACAGATAATCGGAAACGAACCAGTTATTGATGATGGTCCGGTGCCCACGGCCACTCGCAGAGATGTTATCGTAGAACATACTCTTGATGCCACACTCCCCATGATTGTTTTTGAGCCAACTATCGGATACAGATTACTGGACTTCTTTTGGCTTAACGCTGGCTTGCGGGGCGGCTATATGCTGTCCTCCACGTTTACTCAGTCCGAGCGATTGTTCTCTCCCGAAGGGTACACCTTTACGGACGGATCAACCGTGCGTAACCAAGCAAGCGGTGACATTCCAGGCGCTGTCCCATTTCAGTTTCACGGAGTGCTGGGACTAGGATACGAACTGCTAACAAAATCTAGAATATCTCTCGTTCCTGAAGTGCGATACTACTTTCCGTTTACAAAAATCGCGTCGGTAGACTGGCAGGTACAGTCGTTTCAATTAGGTGTTTCGCTTCGCTACGGGATGTACACTCCGAACGATCCAGTCGTTATTAGGGATACAGCTTACGTTCGCGACACAACTGTTGTTGCCAAACCGAATCTAACAAATGATAACATCTTTCTGAGTAGCTCAGAAACGGCGGAGGAGTCTCGCGACGAGGGTGACAACCGCTTTACAACCACTACGATTACCGAACACTATATCCGTGAAACTCCAAGACCGTTTAAGCCAGACGTCAGATTGAAGTTTGTGGCGCTCTCTACCGATGATGCTGCTATCCCCGCCGAGTCGGTACGTGTAGAAGAACTGGACGTGATTGAAAACTATCCTCTGCTGCCACAGATATTCTTTGCTCATAATTCATCTGCCCTCGATTCATCTCGACAGATCATCTTGGATCGTTCCCAGGCACAGGATTTCCGTGCAATGGATCTTACACGCGATCAGATTGATGTTTATAGAAATATTCTCAACGTTGTTGGATATCGACTACAAAAGAATCCTTCATCGTCTGTTACGATAACCGGATGTGTCGACAATCTTGATGAAGAAAAGAATAACAAGGAGCTAGCCAGACAAAGAGCTGAAACAGTGAAAAACTACCTCGTTACTGCATGGGGAATTGAAGGCGAGCGTCTTAAGGTTGTTGCACGCACTTTACCCCAAAATCCGGCAAACCCCACAACTCCAGACGGACAGCAGGAGAACCGTCGGGTTGAATTGTCGTCCGATGATATGGCTCTTTTTGAACCCGTCGAATTTCGCGATAGGGATTTAACAGTTTCACCCAAAGTGTTTAATCTTCATCCAACAATTACGAATGGCGAAGACATCAATTCGTGGGATGCAACGATACGCCGGGAGTCGAGCGTATTGCTCACGTCGTCTGGTTCGGGACAGCCAACTGATGTCCGTTGGAATGCAGATACAAATGGAGCGAAGCCTAAATCAGCTAAGCCTGTGATTGGCACATTGGTTGTAAAAAATTTGCTAGGGCAATCGTATTCGTCGTCAGACACTTTGAACGTCGACTATGTAACTCTGCAATTGATGAAATCCCGTGAGGAGGGAGGTAAACTTGTTGAACGTTATTCACTCATTGTTTTCGAATTCAACAGTGCAACCTTAAACCCGGCAAACCAGCGTGTTATGGAACGAGTAAAGCAAAGAATACGTCCAGAGTCGAAAGTAAAAATAGTTGGATTTGCAGACCGCCAGGGCAACCCGGACTATAACAGATCTCTGGCTCAGCGTAGATGCGAAGAAGCACAAAGGGTGCTTGGCCTTTCCGATGACAGAGTAACCATCGAACCCGTTGGAAGCGATCGGCTCGTTTTTGATAACGACAATCCCGAGGGTCGTTCCTACTCGCGGACAGTACACATTGAGATTGAGACACCGCTTCGATGAACAAGGCGAGTGCTCTTTTCATTATCATTTCAGCCATCCTTTTCGGTTGTACCAAAAAGGGTTCGGTCGAAGGGTCGCTCAGGCCGGCTCTTGGTGGTAAATA
>JAGVJW010000269.1 GCA_020050895.1 bacterium
AAACAATAACAACGCCTGTTCAACCTGCAGGTGTTTATCAACTCGATCTCGATGTATCGCGGCTAGCAAGTGGCCTGTACGTTATTAGAATGACGAGTGGTCCGTTCGTCGAGGCACGAGTGATCTCTGTTGTGAAGTAATCGCCAGTCCATTGCGCAATGAATTCAAAGGGGTTTCAGCCTTCGCTGAAACCCCTTTCCTATTTTTGCTGCCAGCAGAAGGATCAACCACTAACGTCAGCAACGGAATTCCCATGATAGATCGCATTATTGAAGCACTCGCTGATAAATCGAAATACTATTTACAGCACACCTGCACCACCATTTCCAAGGAACAATTGCATCTTCCGGGACCAGACAGCATCGACACAATCTTCCTGAATTCAAACCGCAGCAATAATGTTCTGAGAAACCTTCAGTGGATTCTGGACTCTGGTCGGTTGGCTGGCACCGGTTATGTATCCATTCTGCCTGTCGATCAGGGAATCGAACACAGCGCAGGTGCTTCGTTCGCAATAAATCCCGCATACTTCGACCCCGAAAACATCGTTCAACTCGGTATTGAAGGGGGCTGTAACGCCGTTGCATCAACCTTTGGTGTGCTTGGGTCTATTTCTCGTAAGTATTCGCATAAGATTCCATTTGTTGTGAAGATCAATCACAATCAATTGCTCAGCTATCCAAATACACACGATCAGATTTTATTTGGAACTGTAGAGCAAGCTTTAGATATGGGCGCTGCAGCCATTGGAGCTACTATTTACTTTGGCTCTGAAGAAAGCTCGCGTCAGATCATAGAAATTTCGGAAGCATTTGCTCTGGCACATGAATTGGGCATGGCTACAATTCTCTGGTGCTATTTGCGCAACAATGCCTTTAAAAAGGACAAGGACTATCACTTTTCTGCCGACCTCACGGGTCAGGCAAATCACCTGGGTGTAACCATTCAAGCCGACATCATCAAACAGAAGCTACCCGAAAACAATGGCGGGTTTAAAGCGCTGAATATGGGGGGATCGACCTATGGCAAACTCGACGAAAGAATGTATACGCAGTTATCTTCAGACCACCCTATAGACTTATGCAGGTATCAGGTTGCCAACTGCTATATGGGCCGTATTGGTCTTATCAATTCTGGTGGTGCTTCTGGTACAAATGATTTTTCGGAAGCCGTTACAACGGCCGTCATCAACAAACGCGCAGGTGGAATGGGGCTGATTAGTGGGCGAAAAGCATTTCAGCGTCCAATGAACGAAGGCATTAAACTTCTTAACGCCATTCAAGATGTGTATCTGTGTGATGAAGTGACAGTCGCTTAATGGCAGCCTCAACAACACGTTCGCTTTCGGAACTGCGAAGATTATTCCCCTACTTCAGACGATATCGGTCCCGAATCGTTTGGGGACTGATATTCATAACCATATCGAACATTTGCAGCACGACCATTCCACACATGGTTGGAATTACCATAGATACCATTCAGAAATCTGAATACAGCGAGGGTGATATTTGGTGGCTGATAGCCAAGATTCTCCTGCTCACTGTGGGTAGTGGTCTAGGCATGTTCGCAACACGGCGCACAATCATTGTGATGAGCCGCTTTGTCGAAGAAGATCTTCGAAACGATTTTCTCGCAGCAATTCAATTGCAAGCTCAACAGTTTTATCATGACCGGTCTACCGGATCGCTGCTCGCGCACTTTACTAACGATATCGCTTCGGTTCGTGAATTCATCGGTCCGGCTATCATGTATTCTGCCAATACAGTCACTACATTCCTCTTCGTGGTGTCGTGGATGATCTCCATTAACGGTTTGCTGACTGCAGCTATTCTTGTTCCCGTTCCTTTCGTGGCATGGGTTACCTACACACTTGGTAAAAAAATTCACGATCGTTATAAAACGGTTCAGGAACAGTACGAACACGTAACCACACAATCTCAGGAAACGTTCTCGGGTGTGCGCGTTGTGCGTGCGTTTGCGCGTGAACACAATGAGGGTGAGAGATTCAGCAAGATCAGCTCGGACTACTATACAAAGAACATGCTGCTTGCCCGTATTCAATCAATCATGATGCCGGGCATGACGGTTCTGTTTAACCTATCCTACATCGTTGTAATCTCCATAGGCGGATATCAGGTGATGAAGCAACTGCTGAGTGTGGGACAGTTAACGCAGTTTTTCATCTATCTGAATCAGCTTCTGTGGCCCATTGCTGCAATTGGCTGGGTAACCGGCATGATACAGCGCGGAGCCGCATCGATGGGACGACTAGGCATCATCCTCGACTCAATTCCTGCAATACGCAATACAGAGGTCACCAATCATTCAATCAGAAATCTCCTTGGTAAGGTGCGTTTCAACAACGTGTCGCTTTCCTACAACCCGGGATTTAACTCATTAGTCCTGAAAGATATCTCCTTCGAGATTCCTGCAGGAGGATCGCTCGGTATTCTTGGCACGGTTGGTTCGGGAAAGAGTTCCGCGGTAAATCTAATCCCTCGGTTGTACGACGCTACCGGAGGTGTTGTAATGATTGATGACCATGATGTGCGGACAATTCCATTAGAAGTTCTGCGGCGAGATGTTGCAGTAGTTCCTCAGGAGAGTTTCCTGTTTAGTGATTCAATTCGGAATAATGTCTGCTTCGGCCGCTACGACGCAACCGATGAACAAGTACGCTTCGCTGCCACCTGTGCCCAACTTGATAAAGATATTGAGCAAATGCCTAAGGGCCTGGATACAGTTGTCGGCGAACGTGGTATAACGCTGTCAGGCGGGCAAAAACAGCGGACGGCACTCGCTCGTGCTATCTTGAGCGCTCCCTCAATATTAATTCTCGACGATTCCCTTTCAGCAGTCGATACCGATACTGAAGAGCGGATACTCATGGGCTTGCGCGATGTAATGAAGGGACGAACGACCATAGTGATCTCACATCGCGTTAGCACGCTAAAGCACTGCGATCGGGTAATTGTCCTCCACAAGGGTGCGGTAGCCGAAGAGGGTACCCATGCTGAGTTGATTGCCCTGGACGGACGCTACGCAGAAACGTACGAACGACAATTACTTGAACAGGAAATCTCGTGAGAGTCTATAATTCCATTCTTGAAATCATTGGCCGTACACCACTAATAAAACTTAATAAGCTAACTGCCGACGTAAGCGCTACGGTGCTGATAAAACTGGAGAGCAGAAATCCCGGCGGATCTGTGAAAGACAGGATTGGCGTTGCTATGATCGAAGCTGCCGAGCGCGAGGGAAGACTTAAGCGCGGTGATCTGATTATTGAACCGACGAGTGGCAATACCGGAATCGGACTGGCTCTAGCAGCGCGGCTGAAAGGATATGAGTGCCTGTTTGTGATGACGGATAAGGCCTCGCAAGAACGAGTGAGGTACTTAAAAGCTCTCGGCGCCGATGTATTGGTTGTGAGCAGTGCAGCTAAAATGTCGGCACCGGAATATTACTGGAACACAGCCAAACGCCTCAGTGAAGAACTTCCTAATGCAGTGTTCCTTAACCAATATGACAATCCCGCAAATCCGGGTATTCATGAGCGCACAACAGGTCCGGAAATTTGGGACGATACCGACGGTACCATCACGCACTTTGTTGCCGGCATTGGTACAGGTGGAACAATTACGGGTACAGCCAGATTTTTAAAGCGGCAGAATCCCGATATCAGAATCATCGGCGCCGATCCCATAGGGTCTTCAATCAAGACATTTAAAGATACCGGCCGTCTCGTGGAAGCACTACCCTACCTTGTAGAGGGTGTTGGGCAGGAGCGCATTCCGCAGAATCTCGATGTTAACATTATTGACGAAATAATCAACATCAGCGATAAGGAGTCGTTCCATATGGCGCGAATCCTGGCTCGCGACGAAGGAATTTTTGCAGGTGGCTCTTCAGGCATGTTTGTGGCGGCTGCGTTGCGCGTTGCACACATGCTGCCATCGACGGCAACAGTTGTTGCAATTGTCTGTGATACGGGTGAGCGATATCTCACCAAGCATCACAGCGATGAATGGCTAAAGGAAAAAGATCTCTTCGATGCTTCGGACAGATTCCTTCTGCGCGATGTTGTCTCCGCTAAACATACGCGAGGATCGCTGCCAGCACTTGTTGCAGCATCAAGAGATGTAACTGTTCAGGAAGCGCTTTATCTCATGAGCGCGCATGAAGTTAGCGACTTGCCAGTATTGCACAACGACGAAGTTGTAGGAACGCTGCGCGAAAACAAGCTAATGGCAGCCGTTATTGATGATAGGCTGGTTCTTGAATCCAACATCGTACGTTTTATGGAAGATCCTCCACCAGTTCTCGACGGACACAGGGATGTATCCGAAGCAATTCAGCGTCTGCGTACTGTTCCGTTAGTTGTTATATCAGAATTTGGGAAACCTGCGGGTGTGTTAACCCGACACGACATCCTGGAATACCTTTAAGGCTTCCACCATGTAAGGTCTACGGAATCCTCACCACCATCAACGCCAAGAACTACACCGTTAATCCATTCTGCCTCATCCTTCACCAGCAGCGTTAGTACTTTCGCAACATCTTCCGGAGTTGTTAAACGATGATAGGGATTCCTCATGTGAGCGTTCGCCATGATAACGTCGCTTCCCGGAATCTTTGAAAGAGCAGGAGTGTTTGTAACACCAGCCCGAATGGCATTTACAGTTATTCGGAAGGGGGCAAGTTCTAGTGCAAGTTGCCGGCAATACGATTCCATTGCGGCTTTGGCGGCAGAAACAGCCCCATACATCGGCAATACTCTGGTAGCGCCAGCCGATGTAAGACCAACGATACGTCCTCCGTCCTTCATCAAACCGTTAGTTACCAAGTCCTGAGTGTAGTACACTAGCGTGTTTGCCATCACATCAAGCGTCATCTCGAGATTTTTTTGTGTTATAACCTCTGCGCCTTCCTGGGATACAAATTGTTTCAGTGTTCCAAACGCCAGCGAATGCAGCATCATTTTAATTCGCGAATCTGAGTGCTTGGACATTTCACTCTTCATCTCCTCCATCAGTTCTGCGCGACGTGCAGGATCTGCTGCATTAACGTTGTAGAAATGATGCCTCACACCAAGATCCGATAATTGCTGCCGCATCTCTTCAACTTGCTTGAGTCCGGCGGCCCTATCGAGATGCACGCCGAAGATGTGATAGCCTTCCCTTGCAAGAGCTATGGCACTGGATCTTCCAAAACCGCTCGACGCACCAAGGACTAGCACGTATTCATTACTGTTTGCCATGTTAAGTTAGATGTTGAAAAAGAAGAGGGGCAAAGTTAGCCTACTCGCAGCAAATCATCCCTGCTATTGCCGTAATAGTGCATATGCACGCTTCGGAGTTCTTCCAATAGCCTCGCCACCCGGCGTGTACATCCGCTCCAACCACCAAAACCCTTGAGGTGAAATCAGTAATTCCGTTGTTGAATAAGATGCCCCTGGTACGTTACCAGGACATGCCGTACCGTGGGTTCCACCGATGAACGTGCGATCGGCTGCCTGAAGATACAATTCACAACCACGCCGCTGCGTAAGATCTCTTGCTGAGAAGCGTTCGATGTCTTCATTCATCTCATCAGCTTTCGCCATCTGCTCAGTCATCGAGTAAGCGGTAATCTCAAACATGCCTTCCTCAATGCTGCCGACGTGATACACATACTTTGATAACATCTCAACCGACATACTATCATGCCTGATTAGCTTGACAATGAACCATCCGCCCGGTGTTCTTGATTTCCATATTCTCTTCGACGAAATTGTGATGAAGTCATAGGAGGAATCCACATTCGCTTGTATCTCATTCGAAAATGTGCCTTCAGTCCATTTTATCAATGAGTCGAGATCCTCGTTTGTTGTGCCCCCCAAGGGCTTAGCAATCAGACTTTGCAGTACAGAAAGCGCAACAAGGATAATAATCAATATTCTTACAATCATCGCACAGTATTTCATCATGGTTATCGAAATCGTTGTACAAGTTCGTCGAACGGTACAACGATATACGTTGGACGTCCATCAGGTGTCAGGTGGGGGACGTTGCATTAAAATAGATCGCGTACTAACAACCGTAGCTCATCGCTATTAAGCTTTTCACCGCGTTTGACTGCTTGCTTCGATGCAAAGGCAGCAGCAATGCCTTCAGTCCTACGCTCCTTTGGCAGACGACCCTGATCTTCCAATGTCTGCAGTATCTCACCAAGCACGCTTTCTTCGTTACCCGGCTTTACATCGTTCGGAACGGCATGGATCTCTACCGAAGAACTGTTTTCTGCATCGATGCGAAACCCAAGAGAAGTAAGCTCATCGAGATATTCTCTCAGCAGTGCAAAATGTGAGGGGGAAAGACGGATACGCACTGAAAATAGCAGTGCCTGACCCTGATGAGCTTCTTGCGTCTGATGTTGAATAATACGCTCGAAAATAATTCGTTCATGTGCGGCATGCTGATCAATTACAACAAGCCCTTCAGCCGATGTTGTTACCATGTATTGCATGCCGATTTGCATAACATCGGGTCCCCCTTCGCTGGACCTTGCAAACAATTCTTCAACACCTGTTCGTTCACGTCGTGATATAGACTCTGCGTGGAAATTCCCTGCAGGCCACGTCGATCCGGATGGCAGAATTTCGCCGGTGAGCCGATTCACGATTGTTGGTCCCGATCCAGACTGCATAGGCAATGACTGAAGGGGGCGAGCAGAGAGCGGAACGTCTCCAATAAACGACGGAATCACGTTGGCCTTACTCAGAGCATTTGTAACAACGTGCTGTATCAGAAGATAAATTGATCGCTCATCTTCGAACTTTACTTCATGCTTCTGCGGATGAACATTTACGTCAACCCTTTGCGGATCAATCGTGATATAAACCACAAATACAGCGTGCTGTCCACTATTCAGCAAGTGTTCATAGGCAGCAGAGATGGCGTGACTCAGCGACCTGCTGAAGATTGGTCTGTTATTTAAAAATAGATACTGTCCGCTCCGGCTTTGTCTCGATATCGAAGGCAATCCAACAAATCCCTCTATTGAGACACCACCTTCCGACCCTTCAATATGTACAAGAGATTTGGGGACATCAATTGCCAATATTTCCATAATCCGTTTCTTTACATCTGTCGGCCTGACGTTAAAAACCAACGTATCACCATCATGGAATGTAAATCGGAGGTCCGGCCTCGACATTGCCAGTCTCTGCATCGTCTCGCTGATGTGGCGGAACTCCGTCAGATCCGACTTGAGAAATTTTCTACGTGCCGGCACATTGTAAAACAAATTTCTCACGAGCACCTGTGTACCGTTATCCGAGTTCGATGCACGAACGTCGGCATTTGCGCCGGGCCGAGAAGTTAATGTCCACGCATGTTCATCAACGCTGCGTTTAGATCGAATTTCAACATCGGCCACAGCGGCTACCGATGAAAGTGCTTCTCCTCGAAAACCAAGTGTCCTGATTGAGTGCAGATCATCTTCAGATACTATCTTGCTAGTGGCATGCCGAACAGTGCACATCTCAAGATCGCTCTTGCTCATGCCCCCTCCATCATCAATCACGTGAATTAGCTGTTTGCCGGCATCGTGAACAACAACAGAGATCGAAGAGGCACCCGAATCGATAGAGTTTTCGACAAGTTCCTTAACGATGGATTCCGGGCGCTGTACCACTTCCCCTGCTGCTATCTGATTTGCAAGGTGTTCGGGCAGTATGCGTATCGTTGTATCAGGCATGATGACAGTGCAAATTTCGTCTGTAGAAGCCTTGATGAGAACACCGAACACAACAGAGCAAATACGCGATCTGTTTCTGCTGCGGATGAATCCGCCCGACTATGCTACAGATCAGCCCTATTACACTACTGGCAACATCGTTGCCGCTGGTCTTCTTCGTGTTGCAGTAATAGCTACGATCGCATTTTTGTTCAATGAACAATTTGAGTCTTCCAGTTGGTGGTGGACGCTGGTATTATTCGCATTCTGGTCACTGGGCGCCTATCCGGCATGGGTTCAATACAAAAAGTTCAACGACCATGTTCAGGAGCTTCATCATGGAACACTGTGTGGTTCGTGCCGACATTTCAACCCAACAAATCAACTGTGCATGGTTCTCGACGAGCATGTAACCTCTGAGAAGCCTCCATGCGAAGGCGAAGCGTGGGAACCCCGATAACACATCAGTTTTGCATTGGTTCCACTGCCTTTAACCGATAGATTCCTCTGTCATCTATTATGAATGTAAATTTTTTCCCAACCTTGTTTGAATACCGCCAGATCTCCAACGATTCACCCTCGGCTTTCAAATTTTTAGAAATCTCAGTTGGCGGTCCATAGAGCACATAGACCTTACCTCGTTCAGATTGCGCTCCATCGGGCTCTTGAATTGTACTGAATGCAAAAAAGGCTTGATCTAATCGCTTGAAATACTCTGCCATCCGCTCGTTGTATGTTGTGGTTTCGGTCGGATCCTGCATCCTCCACCACCCCATTAACCGTTCTCGCCGATCAGCGTCCGACCCTTCATCGAGTGAATCGAGAATATCTTCCGTCACGATAAACTTCATAGAATTAATTGCATAATCTATGTTGCGGAGCGATAGCGGCATCAATTCCCATACAATCCTGAATGGAATTCTAATCGTATCCGTTGTTCCGCTCCTCACAAGGATGATTTCATACTTACCTGGCACAAGAGCAGTAAGAGGTACGGGAATTTCGACCAACGCCACTGGCAGTTTTGAATCTGCTTCCTCATGAATTTCAAGGTAGGGGGCCTCTGTAGTAGCCAACGAAGACAATCGCGGGAATCGTGTTTTACTCGAAGTAGTGGTTCCAATGATATCGCTCACCAGCCACCACCGAATGTCTCGTCCCTCCCATGCTATTTGCTTTATGGTAAAATCATAATCAACGGGCACCGAATCGCTGAGCAGGATAAGGGCACGCGCGTCGGTAGAACCAAACGGCACATTACCGGTGAAAATGTAGGGTTTAAGCAGCTCAACGTCTTCTCGAAATTCTGGCTCGACGAATAGCGGAGGCGTTAGTTGGCGCAGTGGACGCTTCGGTGTAAACGACACACCTCGAATGGTGATCCTCTTTTGATTGCTTTCCCTTTGAGCCAGGATTTCCAACGTAATGTCGTAAGTGCCACTTCCAACATTAAACGAAAACCATCCGTAATGGAATAAGTTTTTGTTATGAGTCTCTTCGAATGTATTGGTATATGCCACGCCAGCCCACCTTAACCGTTGGCGTATCACGCTGAGAGTATCACGCACTTCGGCACTTACAGCCATGTCTGCTTTAAAATTTCCACCGATATCAAACCTGTCTGTAACCTGAGTGAATGAGAGAAAATCGTTAGCCATTCTAAACATGACAAATACTTGAGCTGTATCGGGACTAGTTGTTGGAACAACGTAGGCATCAGCATAGAAACGATCGCCATAATCTATAAAAATCGTCTTGTCTACGATGCTTTTTGGCTGAGCAATCAGAACTTCCGACGCCATCAACGCAGCATATATCACAAATGAAATCAGTCGCATGGTTCTCATTAACCCAGTTCCTCCAATACGTCGCTGAGAATAACAGCGGCAGCCATTGCATCCTTTGTTCCCTTCGTGGCTCTGCGTTTCTTTTTCACTCCAACCGATAACATGAGTTCCTTCGCCTTCATCGTAGAAAATGATTCATCAACCTCAAACACAGGTAAAATTATTCTGCGACGAAGTTCTGAGATGAATTGCTCAATATGTTTAATAATCTCCGACGAGGAATTATCGAGCTTCCGCGGTACTCCAACGAGCACCACGTCGATCCTGTCTGTGTTCATTCTGGAAGCCAGTGTTTCCCATACCTTTTCATCATTTATGATAACTGGTCGGGTGCTGACGACAATATGCAGTTCATCGCAGACAGCCACGCCAATCCTCGCTTCACCATAATCAATGGCTGCAATCCTCTTTCCCAGCAGCAAATTTCTGTCGTACGTCAAACACCCACTCCTTCAGACGTCAGTCTAGCAGCATAAGATTCCGAAGTCATATGATGCGGGATTCTAAAAATCACTTGCGTTCCTACGCCGGGATCGCTGGCAATTCGCAATGTACCTCCATGCAAATAGGTTACATGCTGCATGATCATTGTTCCGATACCAGTACCGGAGCCATCTTTCGACGTAGTGAAATACGGCTTCATCATGTTTTCAAGTGTAAGCGTATCCATTCCAACGCCAGTGTCGGAAATTCTAATGAAGACATTAGTGCGGTCGAACCACGTAGCGATTTCAACGATTCCCTCGACACCGCGGAGTGATTTGATTGCGTTTTCGACTGCATTTCTAACTGCACGAGAAAGTTTCAGGCG
>JAGVJW010000085.1 GCA_020050895.1 bacterium
CGGAAGGCAAGTAATTCACTTGGAGAAATCACTAGCCGCGACGTTCCGTCTAAACAGCGGATGCCAGATAATTGCTCAAAGGCAATTACCGATGAACTTGTCGCAATATCATCAATAAATTTAGATTCAACGGTTTCGTTACCATCGTCTGTGTCAGGTACCGACGCAATGAGTACTCCATCATGCATAACCGAATTCACGATGTCGGCAAGTGTTTCGTGATCCATTGCCTCGCGGATGCCTGCCAATAACTCTTCGTTGATGGAGTCCCATGCTGCCGCTGGTAGCTCGCCTTCGATGAAGCCGAAGGCCATAACATATTTGAATTCTAGTCCACGGAGCTCTTGTGGCTTTACAACGGCTATTCCCCTGCCTTGTAGGTTCGATTCATCTATCTCAAGTGTCTGTACAATTCTCCACCATCGCGAGATGTGATCTGCCAGCATTGTTTCGTTTTGCACATGCCGTTCGGCAACGCGCTTGTATGTTTCAAGCGAGTGTATCAATGATACCGGCGGATCGATGCCCAAACCTTGAATAATGTTCTCACGTAGCCATCTCACAAATTCTTCGGGTGTTATAAATCCGTCGGATATATCAATTGTTTTTGCAAGCCACCTTAGACAACTGATTCCTTCTTCAAACATGGAAACGAGTGATTGTACATGAGCTTCACCGTCAAAATCAGTCACGGACCTCAGTATACTCACTGCCCCTTGAAATTGATCAAGCCAATCGCGCCAACCATTACCTCCAGCTACACGTGCCAGTGCACCACACTCATATATACGTCCAACTTGCATCGACATGTGATGAACATAACCGGAACGTATCAACCTATCTACATCATTCCTATGCCAGTTTCTGCTTACAACATTGCATGCTGCCAAAATTGCAGATGCACAACCATTATGCTCGAGTAACGATCGCCTAACAATCGATACCGGTATCTGTGCCGATGAGGCAAGTTCGATTACTAAATTATCATACGATCCGGACCGCGGAACCACAAGGGCAATTTCATCCGGACGGACTCCCTTTGCCACAAGTTCTTTCACTGCTCCTAATAATCGCTTCACTTCCTCGCGTTTCGTTGGCCACTTTCTGAGAATTGTATTAACATCTTTCTTTGACACTTCAGTTTCAGCGATATGCCAGCCGTGTGCTACCATCCAGGTTGCCATCGCCCTGCTTCTGCAATCGGATGCTCCTGAAAGTGAAAAACGAATAGCAATATCCCATCCAGTATAAGCGAGAAGTGTAAAGAGGCTCCTGTCTGCCGTTGACAATCCATGAGTGTACATTACAAGAACAGGCTGAGCACTAAAAGTTTCTGGTTGCACTGCAGCTTTATCTATGATGTATTGAACAACATCACCACGATCGAGATATTCACGCCCCTTGCGTTGCTCATAATCGCGCCAAATGCTTACAACAAGATTCATTGCATCAAGTCTGTGAGGCCGACCTTCATCGGTAAATACTTCCTCGACGCTTTGAGCTGTGTGCAATTCCTGCTTCCACCGAACAATCTGGTTGATTGAAAGTCCCGATGGTCTGAACTGTTCGCCAACATTCTTCAATGAAAGGTCCAGCAGCAATTCAGATTCGATATCTGAAATCAAGGTCATATCCTGACTGCGTACCTGTTTGAATAGGTTGCGTACAAACTCCGACATCGTTACGATATTGGGAAGGGGCTCACCACCTCGCTTCTGTGCCCATATGCGAGTTGCCCGCTGGATATGCTTCATGGTTGGAACAACCATGGTTGCGGTACCAGGCAGGTGGTTGATAGCCTCGCTAAAACTTAGCGCCATGGCAGCGTCGTGGAGAATCGATTCAGTGCTTCCGAAAACGCTCAGGCTCATGATGAACGCAGGTTATTAGTTCAATTAAATTCGTGAAGGCAAACGTCTACCAAAAGGTTATTCAAAACCAGCATGCAATTTGCATCTGCTGAGCGATATGTTTCTAACATTGCTGCATAATGTTTACTGGCATCATTGAAGAAATCGGGGTAATTGACTCTGTGCAGGCCGACGCCGACAGCACAGTATTTCACATTGCGGCCCGTATTATCATGGACGATCTCAAGGTGGATCATTCAGTGAGCGTCAATGGTTGCTGCCTTACAATTACTGATCTCGTTGCCGGTGGATTTGTAGTACGCGCAGTTAAGGAAACGCTTACGAAGACGGCTTTGGGGGATTATCGGGAGGGGGCTCAAGTAAACCTGGAACGTGCGTTGAGATTATCTGATAGGGTAGGGGGGCATCTGGTTCAAGGGCATGTAGACACAACAGGAGTGGTCCAAACTGTTACACTTCTCGATCAGGGTGTTGAGATGTGGATCAGTTACCCTAAACAATACTCGGCATTGGTTGTTCCGGCTGGCTCCATCTGCGTTAACGGAGTCTCTTTAACCATTGCTGAATTATCGACAGAAAAATTTAAGGTTGCACTCATTCCGCACACACTCAATCACACAACATTTGGTGTAATCGGAGCTTTAGATAAGGTCAATCTTGAATTTGATTTGATGGCCAAGTACATCGAAACCATCATTGCCCATCGCGTACCGTCGTCATAGTGCATCCACTCGTCTTTTCATCACTACGTCAGGCCACGGTTCCGTTTAATAAAAATACTTAAGAATAACGCTCATGCCGGGACCTGACACAACAAATTCAACGTCGTCTGCAAGATGGCGGATGAGAAAAACACCCCGGCCACCTTCACGCATCAGATTTTCGGGCAGACGCGGATCTGGAACATTGTTGGGATTAAAACCTTGGCCGGCATCCCTTATGATGATAGTTGCCTTGTGTGCAGTTGCAGAAACATCTATTGTTACCGGTTTTTCCGGATCCAACCCATTACCATGAATGATTGCATTATTTACAGCTTCGGTGATGGCAACCAGCATGTCGTGATATCTATCCGGGGTGAGAATGTGCAGCTCCTTGATATCACGTATAAAGGGTTCAACACGCATGATACTTGTAGTAAGGCTTGGCAGATTGAGGTGGTATGATTTCATAAGGCCACTCTTGCCTGCATGGCAAGACGCGGTATTTCTACCTTCCTATTGGGTACAATAGTTTGCAATTCGTAGTATCCTGATAGGATAAGAGTGGAACCGCTTGATGGACTAAAGCGAATATCTACTTCCGGAGCCCATGATCTAACTGAAGCGGTAAATGCTGATTCACCGGCAGGTACCATCAGCCTCCTTTGTTCGAATGCATATAACCGTATTCCAGCACCAACTTCCCACGCTGTTTGCGATTTCGAAAAAATAAGGAATTTGGTTATGTACTCTAGTGTACCTTTCGATGGCAACTCCGAAAAATCATTCCAAAGCAATGTTGACGTTTCATAGTACTGAACAACCGATGGTATTTCAAAACTCATCGACGGAGTGAACCTGATGATTACGCTGTCTCGATAGAGGATTCTCCTATAGCCGTAAGAACGTATGGTTGCCCCCTGGCTTTCAAAATCGTAGACCGTGTAATTAGCCAGCACTTCGAATGTAGGCTTCATTGTAACCACTGCGCCATGAATGAATACAAAAGGCGACAACCGGATTACGCCATTCTGATTGTTCTGCTCGCTGTTCGTGGACCTGAGGAA
>JAGVJW010000201.1 GCA_020050895.1 bacterium
AAACTGTTTGCGGACATAACCATCCGCACCATATTCTGCCAAGCATAGCGGTAAACAGGACGATGGTTACAATTACTGTCAGGAAGATCAGTGCCACCAGATAAAAATCATTGGGCCAGAATGGAACACCAAAGAACACGAACTCTCGGGAGAGAATATTCAACAGCAGGAACTGATGTCCGCCAATTTTTATGTAAGGGGCTAGCAACAGAAAGGCAATCAGAACTACGCTGAGGATGGTCCGTGCCGTGTAATAAAAACCCGACGGTTTCCTAGCAAAAATCCATCGTCTTTTCCCATCGGGTAGGATGCTGGAAAGTTCTGCTCGGAATCGTTCATGATCCTCAAGTACATCAAGTTCAACTATCGCCATTGCATTCTATTTCACGCTTTACTTCAATTGGCTTAGGATCGGGAGGATTCGTTCCCCTATTACTTATCACATAGGAAGCAACCTCTAGAAGTTCCCGATCCGACAATTTGTTGCCACTTCCAAACGGAAGCATGCCCTTCTCAGGAAAGCCGCTTGTAATATTCTTTACAATCTCTTCCAATGTGCAGCCATGCATCCAGTATTGGTCGGTGAGGTTGGGACCTATCTGACCGCCAAGGTCGCTACGGTGGCATGTGAAGCAGAGATTATTTGTGCTGTTAAATATCTTCTTGCCCTTGTCCAGCGATGCCTGATCGGTTAGCAGAACTATTTTCATGGCCGATCCCTTAGGCGAGGCTGGCATAAGCGCCTTTGCAGTGGCAACCTCTGCATCGTACTCAGCTTCTTGGCTCTTTTCACCATACCACAAGAAGTTCCAATCTGGTCCACCATACACATGGTAGTAGAACAGGTAGATCACGCTCATGATGATGGTAAAATAGAAGCCGTACAACCACCATCGCGGCAGGCTATTGTCGTATTCCCGGATACCGTCGGCATCATGGTCTAGCAGTGGCTCTTTATCATTGTTTCCCATAATCAGTTCCCTTCCGCTGAATTCGGGACCGGTTCCAACACGAGATCTTCGCGGATAGCCATCAGTGCAATTGATTCCAATTTCTGTTTGTCTGCTCTGAAGTACCAGACCATCAGACCGATAAAAAATCCAAAAAAGAAGAGGAGTGCAACAATGGGATAGTATTCAATTCCGGGTATGTCTGCAATGACGTTCTTATACATGCTCTACCTCGATTTAGTCCTATTTTGAAACATTCTGTTCTTTTTTAATATCTGTGCCGAGCCTCTGCAGGTAGGCAATCAAGGCAATGATTTCCTTTTTCGAATCGACTCCTTCGATACCCGAATCAGAAAGGTTGTCTGCTATTTTCTGAGCTTGCATTTTGGCATCTTCTACAGCCTTGGTTGCAAAGCCATCAGGGTACGGAACACCGAGACTTTGCATTGTAAGAATCTTGCCTTCGGTATGCGATACGTCTAGGTCTGTTGAATACATCCACGGATATCCGGGCATAATCGAATTCGGCGACGTCGAACGCGGATCCTGCATGTGCTTCCAATGCCACGCGTCGGGATACTTTTTCCCAACACGGTGCAGGTCAGGTCCTGTTCGTTTAGACCCCCATTGGAATGGGTGATCGTACACAAACTCACCTGCTTTGGAATACTCACCGTACCGTTCAGTCTCGCTTCGAAAGGGGCGAACCATTTGCGAGTGACAGGTGTAGCATCCCTCTCGAACATAGATGTCGCGACCTTCTAACTCCAGCGGTGTATACGGCATCACGGATGCAATTGTGGGCACATTGCTTTTTACTAATGCAGTTGGCACATATTCGACGATACCTCCAATTGCCACTGCAACCAATACAAAGACACTGAAGCGAAATGGAGCCCCTTCCAAAACCCTGTGCCAGCCTTCCTTGTGGGCTTGCGCTTCCTTGTATTCTGCCATTCGGTTAACAACCTGTACTTCTTCGTTAGCAAGCAGTTTCCCGCTGCGCGCCGTTTTGTACAAGTTCCATGCTCCAAGTACTGCACCAGACAAATACATGACGCCGCCGATAGAACGCATCACATACATAGGGATGAGCTGCGTAACCGTCTCAAGAAAGTTCGGGTACTGTAACGATCCATCGGGCTGGAACTGCTTCCACATCAGTGATTGTGTAATACCACCCCAATACATTGGAATCACATAGGCAAGTACTCCGAGCGTCATGAGCCAGAAGTGCCAGTTCGCCATCGGCACGCTGTGCAGCTTCGTCCGGTATATGCGCGGAAAGATGTAGTACAGCATTGCAAATGCAAGTCCACCGTTCCACAGCAGTGCACCCAGATGTACGTGGCCAATGATGTAATCGGTGTAGTGCGTTATGGCATTGATGTTTTTCAGCGACATCATGGGACCTTCGAACGTAGCCATGCCATAAGCCGTGACGCCAACGACGAGAAACTTTAATACCGGGTCGGTGCGCACCTTGTCCCACGCACCTCGCAGCGTCATCAATCCATTTACCATTCCTCCCCACGAAGGAGCTATAAGCATAAAACTGAAGGCTACACCAAGCGACTGTGCCCATCCAGGCAGTGCTGTATACAACAGGTGATGCGGACCAGCCCAGATGTAAAGAAAGATCAGCGCCCAAAAGTGCACTATCGACAGTCGGTAGGAAAATATTGGCCTGTCTGCTGCCTTGGGAATGAAGTAATACATTATCCCCAGGAAAGGTGTTGTAAGAAAGAATGCCACAGCATTATGTCCGTACCACCACTGTACCAAGGCGTCCTGAACACCTGCATACATTGAATAGCTCTTAAGCAACGAAACAGGAAGTTCGAAAGAATTAACAATGTGTAATAATGCAACAGTTAGGAAGGTTGCGATATAAAACCATATTGCCACATAGAGATGCTTTTCCCTCCTGCGAGCAATGGTCCCCATCATATTCCACCCAAAGATCACCCAAACAAGAGCTATGGCAATATCAATAGGCCACTCAAGTTCTGCATACTCCTTGCTGGTTGTAAACCCAAGTGGCAAGGTTATGGCAGCGCTCACAATAATGAGTTGCCATCCCCAGAAATGTAGCTTGCTCAGGAGATCGCTGAACATTCTCGCCTTGCAAAGACGCTGCAGCGAGTAGTACACGCCAACAAAAATGGCATTCCCTGCAAAAGCAAAGATTACGGCATTTGTATGTAAGGGGCGAAGCCTCCCATAGGAAAGGAAGTTCAGTCCGCCAAGAAAATCCGGGAGATATAGCTTGACTGCTACAACGATACCAACAAGGAATCCAACAATCCCCCAGATAAGCGTTGCCATGGCAAACCAACGCACTATCCCATTGTCATACGCAATCGTTTCAGTCCGATTTCCTCCAGCACCCACCTCACTCATGATGTCCTCGGTTCATTTATTGTCATTATTATCATTTTGTTCAGTTCCCCTGTCGTCTAGAATCATCTTCGTGGCAGGCGTATAGAGGTCATCGTACTGGCCCCTTCCCACGGCCCACAGAAATGCCACCAGAAAACCACCCGCAACCAAAATGCTGCAAATCACAAGCAAGGGGACAACACTCACTGAATCCTCCGTGAATACAGGCGAGCTCCTCCGACGCTTAGACCAACAACTACCAGCGAACTCACAGGCATCATTATAGCGGTGAGGACTGGCGTAAGAAGACCAACTAGTGCGAGCGCTATTCCAATCATATTGTAAGCTATCGTGAAAATGAGATTTACTTTTATGACCGTTATCATTCTACCAGCGAATCTGAGGATTGCAGGCAGCCGATGCAGCAATCTTGCAGGCATCACTACATCGCAGGCCGGCACTAGGGTCGACGTATCGTTGGTAACTGCAACAGACACATTTGCACAGCCCATCGCTGCTGCATCGTTGAGTCCGTCGCCTACCATCATCACGGTCCGTCCCAACTTCTGAAGTTCTTCAACCGAATGAACTTTGTCTTCGGGCGACAAGCGGAACGACATTTGATGACTGCCAAATAATGCGCTGAGCACAGGTCTGTCTCGCTCAGAGTCGCCTGTGGCAACAAGCGTCAGCAGTGGTCGGTTAGATGGTACACGTTGCAGTTCGTCCACCATCTCGTGCATACCATCGCGCAGTCTCGAATGAAGCGTTAACGAACCAACGTATTCACCGTCGATACTGACATGTGTACTGTCGTCGACCTCGCCATCACAGATAACAAACTGCCGTGTGCCTAAGCGCACGTAATGAGTGTTGCACCTGCCTTCGATGCCATGGCCAATCTCTTCGTAGACAGAATCAACCTCTGCAGGAGGAGCGCCAAGGGCAATGCTCTGTGCAACAGGATGAATGCTGTGGGAAGCTATGCCGCGAATGCTCGACCATTCAATTTCGGTTAGATCGCGTCCCGTAAATGTGATGGTGTTAAGGGGCTCGGTCAACGTTCCTGTTTTATCAAAAACGATAGTATCGGATTTCGACAATTCCAGCAGCGTCCCGGTGTTCTTTATAAAGATTTTATTTCTGCCTAGCGCTCCCATCGCAGTTCCGAGCGTAACCGGTGTGGCAATGGTTAAGGCACATGGACAAGCAATGATGAGGACGGCTGTAAATACGTTGAGAGCGGCGCCAACGTCGGGTAGCCATGCAACGAAACCGATAGATGCAATGGTTACCGCAATTACGGTAAACCGCGCACCGAACTTGTCGGAGAGATCGGTGTAGGACCTGCGTTCCGTGTGCTTGCCATAGCGTTCCCATAACGAAGCAAGATGACTTTGCGATGCTGGCGCTGTTGCCGTCAACCTTGCTGTTTTGCCAACAACCTTACCGCCAGCATGCACAACCGAGCCGCTAAGCAATTCAACCGGTGTTGATTCCCCCGTAACAAAGCTGTAGTCGATATAGGCCGCCGGGGAAATGAGAACGCTGTCGCATGGTACTATTTCTCCGTTGCGGATGAGGATGCTATCACCTGTTTGAACATCGTCGATTGGTATAATTCGCTGCTCGCCCCGGCTTTCCAGACGTACCGACAGTGGGAAAAAAGAACGGAACGTGCGGTCGAATGAAACTGCATCAAATGCCTTCTGGTGAAACAATCGTCCAATAAGGAGGGCTAGAACGAGTCCTGCAAAGGAATCGAGAAAGCCTTCGCCCAGGCCGAGAGTAATGTCGACGATGCTCCGCACAAACAGAACGCTGATGCCCAGAGCAACAGGTACGTCAAGGTTGATGTACCGTCGGCTCAGCGCTGAATATGCCGATGTAAACCATGGAGACGCCGAATACACAAGCACCGGTATGCTGAGCAGGATACTCAATGAATTGAACAACAGCTCGAGTGGTGGAAGCAATCCTCCGCTGCCTGCTAAATATTGCGAAATGCTAAACATCATGATGTTACCGGCAGCAAAGCCTGCAACACCAATTCGCATATACAAACTGCGAACCGCCGATCTCCTCGGCGCAACACCGCTTCCATCACCCCTTTCAGCATTCAGGAGTGGTTCATACCCTAGTGAAGACAGGAGCAGTGCAATTGATTTGAGGGATGTAAGCGTGGCATCGAATTCCACGTAGACGGTCTTGCGCAAAAAGTCGACATCGGAAGAAATAATTCCCGGATCGAATTTGTGCAGCTGATCCAGTAGCCAAATGCAGCTCGCACAATGCATCGAGGGAATCTCAAAGTGCGCTTTTACCTGAGATCCCTGTGCCCATGA
Organism: bacterium; assembly: GCA_020050895.1. GTDB lineage: Bacteria > Bacteroidota > Ignavibacteria > Kapaibacteriales > Kapaibacteriaceae > OLB6. The sequence goes on from JAGVJW010000201.1 coordinate 5,678, forward strand.
AATCTGATGCTGGGCCATTCGATTATCTTCCAGGATCGAAAACTTCGATTCATCGACTGCGGCGCGACGCATCGATACACCCGCCTTGGAATCGATAGCATAATAGTCACAAAGGTTATTAACCTTTAATATCAAATAGACGCTCTTGCATCCGGCGCAGCAAAATGTTAAATCACCGTCGCTAATACTCTCCGATAAGCACGGCTCTCCACAGTGGCTACAACAGCGTAGTTCTGTTTGTCCCACAGAGTTCAAGCCATCTGAGTATGATGCTTCACTCCATTCGCCAAACGGACATGCATAAGCGAAGCTTTTGCTGCCATGTCCTTCAACGTTAGCTGCTGAGAAAGCGTAGTGAATCGCTGCCTAACCTCTACCCAGTGTTCGTGAGTCGGACATGGCTCTGCAGTTCCACACCCGGGTAACCCAAGCATGCACTCAGTAAAGATGTCCGTTCCATCGATGGCTTCCACGAGGTCATGCAGTGTGATTTCATCTGCAGGCTTTGCAAGAGCAACTCCTCCTCGCGGACCCCTGTAGGATATCATCAAACCGGAGTGCGTAAAATCCTGCAACACCTTCGTCAGGAAGTGAAACGAAATGTTGAGTCGCTCAGCAATGATGTTGATGGGAACGTATCCCTGCTTCGACTCTGCTGCAACATAAATTGCAGCCTGTATGGCGTAGATGCACGATTTGCTTATAATCATGCTTCAAAAATCAGATAAAAGATTCTTAATACGCAAATACAAATAAAGAATTATTTTTTTCCGAAATAATGGATTCGCAAGGTATTAATATCTAAAGGGTTACGACGTGCTCAAACCCACTCACCCATTCCGAAAACAGCTTCCACAACTCGTTCCATTTCCGGCTTACTCCAGAAATTTCCATCGGTACCATATGCGGGCCGGTGTTCCTGAGCTGTAATTGTTAGGGGGCTAACATCAAGTAGGTTCCATGCATGCTGATCTTCCAGAATGTTCTGAAGGATGAATGCCGATGCACCACCCGGAACATCTTCGTCGAGTACTACAAGGCGACTCGTTTTTCGTAGCGAAGATGCAATCACCTGTGTTGTGTCGAATGGCAACAACGTCTGAATATCTATCACTTCTGCGCTGATGCCAATTCTTTGCAATTGTGCTGCTGCGTCCATGGCCACACGGCAACAGGCGCCATAGGTTACGAGCGTGACGTCTCTGCCTACGCTGAGGATTTCCGGTATACCTGGCGGCACGGTAAACTCACCGGGATTCGAAGGAAGGCGTTCTTTGAGACGATAACCATTGAGAACTTCAATAATGATAGCAGGTTCATCGGAACGCAATAGCTTGTTGTACATGCCTGCGGCCTGCGTCATGTTACGCGGAACACACACGTGGATGCCCCTTACCAAATTAATGATGCCAGCCATGGGAGACCCGCTGTGCCATATGCCTTCCAACCGGTGGCCTCGTGTTCGGATAATTGCCGGTGCCTTCTGTCCGCCCTGTGTTCTCCACTGAACCGTTGCAAGATCGTCGCTCAATATCTGCAGAGCATACAGCAGATAGTCTATGTACTGAATCTCGGCAATGGGTCGTAGTCCCCTCATGGCCATGCCAATGGCCTGTCCGACGATGGTGCATTCGCGGATGCCAACATCGGAGACGCGTAGCTCACCATATAACGCCTGAAGACCGCTGAACCCTTGATTTACGTCGCCCAGTTTTCCCAAGTCCTCACCAAATGCAATTATCCTCGGATCACGACTAAGATTATTCCTGAAGCAGGCATTCATTACTTCGCTGCCATTAACAAGCGGTGCGTCGGCGGCATACACGATGTTAACATCGTTTATCATCGCAACGTTCTCATCGGACTCACTGGTAAGATGAGACGAGTACAGTTGTGTTATGCCTGCATCGTATTCATTGAGCCATTTCTCCAGGAATGAAGTAGCCGTGTTATCTGCTAAGCCGGAGGAGCGAACCAGCATCAGAGCTCGGTGGACAGCACCAAAGACGTCGCGGCGGAACGGTTCACGAATAGCTTTCAGCTCATCGGCAATCAATGTTAATTCGCGAGCGGTACCTGACTGCGACTGCATCAAAGCGACCTTCGTGATGATACTGGCACCCTCAGTAACATCGTGAACGATTGGTGACATGTAGGCGTCCCAGGCAGCCTGCTTTAAATCCCGCACCGTTTCAACAGCCTGCGCGTCTATTTCGTCGATTTTCGCTTCGTCAGCAATGTGATTTTCAATCATCCAGGCTCGCATGCGGACAATTCCATCGAAGTCCTTTTCCCACTGTAGTCGCTCGGGCGTCTTGTAGCGCTCATGCGACCCCGATGTTGAATGTCCCTGCGGCTGGGTTACTTCGGTGACGTGAATCAGCTGCGGGACATGATGTTTTCTCGCAGTTTCCGCTGCCAACGCATACGTTTCTACAAGAGCGGCGTAGTCCCATCCGCGAACAACGTGTAAATCATAACCTTGCTTACTATCGTCATCGCCACCGTTGATGTTTCGTTTGAACCCAGCAAGCAAATCGCCAACATTCCCTTTTGTGTGTTGGTATTGGTTGGGGACGCTGATTCCATATCCGTCGTCCCAGATGCTGATTACGGCAGGAGCTTGTAACACTCCAATTGCATTCACTGTTTCCCAAAACATCCCTTCGGCGGCCGATGCATTTCCAATGGTTCCAAATGCAACTTCGTTGCCGTCGGCAGAGAAATCGGTGAATTGTTTGAGCTCGGGAATATCGCGGTACAATCTCGAAGCATACGCAAGACCAACAAGCCGTGGCATCTGCGATCCGGTAGGTGATACATCTGCCGAGACATTGTACCGGCCGGTTTGCGGCAGCCAATGCCCCCTATCATCAAGCAATCGTGTAGCAAAGTGACCGTTCATTGAACGGCCTGCCGATGCCGGCTCTGCATCTATATCTGTATGAGCATATAACTGGGCAAAGAATTTCTGCACACCACTTTCGCCTATGGCAAACATGAACGTTTGGTCGCGGTAGTATCCGCTGCGCCAGTCGCCACGTTTGTATGCGCGCGCCATGGCAATTTGAGCTATCTCCTTGCCGTCGCCGAAGATCCCAAACTTTGCCTTGCCACTCAGCACTTCGCGTCGGCCGAGATACGATGCTTGCCGACTTTCGACGGCAATACGATAATCGTTAAGAATTTCGTCGACGGTGAGATTCAATGCTGTAATAACCTGTCTAACATTTCCGTTA
>JAGVJW010000048.1 GCA_020050895.1 bacterium
GCTACGTTAACCTATTCGATTGCTACCCCACTAGTAGTGGAAGCTACCTATCTATACACACTCAACGACAAACCGGCTAGAGAATTCGGTCTCGACCCGATAACAACAAACATCATTGAGCTTACAGGGTTGTATAGCCTGAATCCGTATAGTAAAATAAATTTCCTTCCACAAGGTGGTGTTTCGTTTGCAACAACGGACGACGGCACATTATCGACATCAAAGTTTGGAGTGAATACTGGCCTGGGTTTGGGGGTTAATATTCCCACATCATTAGGCTTGTTCTATCCAGTGATCAATGTCCGGTTCAACTTCATGTTCGGGACTGATCTGGATCGCGTTGTTGAAAAATATGTAGATGTAAATGAAGGTAGTCAATGGGCCAGCTCAGCAAATCCTAGCTTGAAGTCAGAGGACAAGGCAGACGTCACAACGATTTATTCCGTCATCCGACTCACCGTACTGTATTATTTCTCTTTCTAAACATGGTTATTATATTACAAGGTGCAGCTCTCTCGCAGGATTTAACGATTGTAAGAGATTCGTCGACCCCTACACCACAGTTTCGGTCTGCAGTTCGTCGCATAGGCTTGCATTTGGCTGCCGAGTGTTCCAAACATTTGCCTACAAGTGAAGTAAGCATTACAACGCCTCTTGAAAAAACAATTGGATTCACGACAAACGGTCAGGTTGTTATTATTCCCGTTCTCCGTGCAGGGATTGGCTTGCTCGATCCGTTTCTCGATTTGCTGCCTGGTGCAAGTGTGGGGTTTCAAGGTCTGCAGCGAGATGAGCGGACGCTGGCACCTTCTGAATACTACCACAATTTCCCGCCCCCTAACGAAAATTCAACATACATCGTAATAGACCCGATGGTGGCTACGGGCGGTTCGATGTCTGCCACACTGTCCAGAATCAGGGAGCGAAACCCGCATAAGATCATCGCCGCCAGCCTGATAGCCGCTCCAGTAGGAATTGCTCGAGTCATGGAAGACCATCCAGAGGTCACTCTCGTGATTGCAGCCGAAGACAGGGGGCTAGATAATATGGGCTTTATCGTTCCTGGTCTGGGAGACGCAGGCGATAGATTGTTTGGAACTTCCTGACCATTGAAAATTTGCTTTGGCTTGTGTGTTCTGTAATGTATGTTTAGATAAACATTGCTTATCAATTACTATGAGGAATGCGTCATGACGATCTTTCATTTCGGCCGCCATTCGGTTCCGTTTAGTGATATCCACGACATCAATGTTGAGTACCGGTATCACGACAACGAAATCTATGTTGATCTTGAACTAAACGGCGGTGCTCAATTAAGTTTGAATCTGCCCGATTCTCTCACCTTTATGGAGCAGTTCATTAAGAAAATCCGCGAAGAAAAAGAAGTATAGACTTGCCGATTATTTAATCAATCGAACACGGACGCACCTGTTTGCAACTCTACCCTCAGGAGATGAGTTTGACGGGGATAGCGTTTCAGAAGAGGAAATCGTTACACTCCGAGCCTCCACTCCCAGTTCGTGAATGGCTGTTTTCGCACGTTCTCCCTGAAGCATCCTATTATACTCGGGAGTGCCGATGTTATCAGTATTTGGTATCAGCTCTATTCTACCGCCGCCTTCAACATGCTGCCGTATCCGTTCTGCAGCAGAAGCATCGTAATAGGAGAATGTAGTCTTATCGAAGTCAAACAATCCCAGCAGTATCGAGGAATCCTGAACATGACCCAATCCCATCCTGACTGTTCGGCTTGTGGCTGTCTGGACTTCGGGTACTAGTACAACTGAAGCATTCGCAGTAATTGTCTGCCTGAGTGTGTCGGTGGTTACACTCTCCACCCAAAGCACCCGATCACGCAGGTCTGCAAATGCGGGAGACTTAATGGTAAACCTTTGTACGGCAGGGGCTGCTGCAGTTCCACGTTGCTCATCAATGCCATTAATCCACATTCTTGTTGTTGTTATGCACGGACCAGCCTCGCAAGTCAGAACATTATTTACGATAACAGGAAAGGGGCGTACAGTCATCACTGTATCCGATTTAGAATGCGTGAGTGGTATTCGGGATCCTCTAAACTCGAAGTAAACGCATCTGTTTTCTTCGTCAAGTTGCGGGTATCGCTCCTGTCCGGCATGCTCTACTCTTACGCCAACCTGGTTTTGATCTGCTCGTAACATGTTAACAATCGATGATACCCTCTGTCCGGCTATCACTTGCTCCTCATCGAATGCCGTGCGGCCCACCACTGTAATGTGGAACGTACTATCCTTGCTCAGCAAATTCTTTATCGCCTCGAACACATGATCAATATCGTTATTATTCATCACAATGGTTGTGCTGTTCTTTTCAAAGAACACCATAGGGATGATATTAAACACAGAATCGGTGATTGATGAATTAACGATTGGAATACGCACCGTATCACCAATAGCAACCGACTCCATACCATCAACTGACAACGCGATAACATTGGTAAGTAGCTTCCTAACAATCTCCTGCTGTTTTACGGCAGGAGGTGGAGGAGGAGGCGGCGGCGGCGGCGGAGGAGGAGGAGGTGGCGGACTGGGCTTGGGAATACGAACCTTAAAAATTACTCCAGCCTGAAGCGAACTGATCTGCAAATCTGCGGAGTTCATTACGCTAGACAACCCATACTGATACCTCAGTATCGGTACAACGAGCAGTGAGCTATCAATTGCCAACTCATACTCTGCACGAAAGATCAATGCCGACTGTATCGTAGATGCATCGGGAAGTGGTCCGAAATATTCATTTCTGGTTCGCAGGCCATTCTCAAAGGTATATCGTGGGTCAGTCGGCTGACTGAGTGTTTGCTTCTGTCCCACTTCAGAGGTTATTCCTGTTCCCACAAGAAACCCTGTGCTGAAGTACAAGCCGTCCATAGGCAACGGAAGAATGACGTAGGGTTCAACTCCCAACAACCCATAAGTAATATCAAGTGAATGATCTACCGTACCATCAGTAACAGTCTCTCCATCAATAATATTACCAACCTGTTCGCTGCTTCTAAGAACAGTGTTTGTGAGCTGATAAACAACTGTCGCACCCAAACGAAGTGGCTTATCAAACAATTGCAAGTTTGATCTGTACTCAAACCCTATTTCAGTGCCAAGCGCCATCCCCAGAGTTGTGTTGAATTCCGGACAACAATTTGGTACTGATGGCAGTTGCGAGAACTTCGGATTATAGATTGAAGTTCCGCCACTAATTTCTCCACGAAAATTGAATCGAGAATAATTCTCCTGTCCGTGTAAACCTAAGGAAGAGCAGAGAATTGTAATTAATAGTACAATGTATCTGGGCATATTATGCTAACAGCTTAATGGATGACGATCATGGGTGAAGACGCCACCATTCGTTCTGTTTTAACCAAAATCAAATACATTCCGGTAGGCAGATCAGACACATCGACGGAATATTTATTTGAGCTACTGAGGTTCTTGTTACCAGCTCTCAGAGATATTGTCCTTGCCGCGATAACGTCTCGTCCATTCCTATCAACAACAACCAATTGAGCCAACGCATCTGAATCGCTGCCAATTTCAACGTCAACGGTTTCACCAGCCGGCTGAGGTGCAATTCTTTCTATAGTTGGAGCAACATACCGATCGATAATACGGCGTACC
>JAGVJW010000106.1 GCA_020050895.1 bacterium
ATAGTTTGGGTTCGACAAATCGACACCATTCTTTTGCTGTCTTCCCCTACCCCACACATAGAGTGGGTAGTTCCTATCCCATCCGTTTGGAATCTCAGTTGTTAGGTCAAGGCGTCTATATTTCGTGTTATAATTCCCGGCGGTAAAATTGTTTCGTGCAGTTCCAGGCGTTTCCGGAAACGCTCTTAGCGACCAGTTAGCTGACCAATTGCCTATATCCAGCTTATCCGAGTCAGTATTTACATTCTCTTCATAGTGAACCAATTCAAAGCCTTCAGTTGCAACCATTTCAGTAAGTCTTCCGGCATCTAACAAACCGTAACCGGTTTTCCTGTCATAACCCACCAGATATTCGACCTGATCCTGAGCAGATGGCCTATTGTCTGGTGTGCGATCTCTAGCGGATGCTTTCAGGACGCCTGAATAATCCTCCGGTACCATTCGGGTTGGCTGACCACTAGCTATTGAAACAAATAATCGATCAAAAACTGCTGCAATGACTCCAGTTGCATTTGGTGCCGCTGAGCTAGTCCCGTTAAACCACTGCCATTGTGGATTGGGGTTAGTGATCAAAGAAGCAGTTCTATTTAAGGATGTGATGTCTCCGACAACTGTTCCACCCGGTGCAATCAGGTCGAGGTTGCTCCCAAAACTTGAATAATCGATTCGATTTCCGATATTGTCAGATGCACCAATTGAAATTGTCTTTTGATCGGAGACGACAGAAGGATAGGTACTCTCTTCGCTGTTATCATTACCTCTAGGGCAAACTAAGGGAAGTCCGTTCTCGTATGCTGTATTGACAGCTTCTTGAATCGATGGGTTCGCAGTTTTGGCTGTAGTATTGGTCGCTAGGCTATAGTGAATAATGTTTACCCCATAGTCAGGATGCTCCGGATTAAACTTTGATCTGTCATTTGCAGCATCTAATAATGCTCCCGTTGCCTTGTCAGTTAAGGCAATACCTAAATCGGCCACTTTTAAGGCAAGCAGCCTAACACCCGACCCCAAATCAATTGCTCCACCTTGCCGTCCCCAGCCCCCCGCTATCCCGGCAACACCATCAGGCTGATCTGTTCCGCACGTAAACCTGTTGGTGAGGGCGCCGATAATCGATGCAACAGGTGTCCCGTGCTGTGCCAGTGATGACACTTTTCGTCCGGTGGTTACATAATTGTAACCATCATATACTTTGTCACCCCAGTTCCCTTCACCATTCGGACCAAATTCACAATGTGTGTAGTTAATACCATCATCGATCACAGCAACCTTGGTTGAACTTAAACCAACGAAATGATCCCACATGCTTTCAACATTCGAAAGATCCGCATGAAGAGCGCGCTGGACATTGTATTGCGGATCGTTGGGAATCGCTGCTCCGGTAAATTTGTAATTGGGTTGCGCAAACCACAAACTATTTCGAAAATTCAGCGCTATGTTGATCAATACAGTCGCAACACTTGTATCGTTGTTCATTTGTAAAGCATAATAACAATAGTCATAAACTCGAATTGTATCTCCATACCGTGTTAAGGACAATGTGTCTGTGCACGGATTAGCAGCACTCAATCTCTTGAAATACGCACCTCCTTTGGAAGCCAGATAATTCGTCAACGCACTATCGTCAACTACTGAAGCCAAGGGTAGTTGTTCATTTAGCAAATACGCCTTAAAAGTTGAGTCCATACCCGAAGAAGCAATCTCACCATCTTTACTTCTGGATTGCCGATAAATATTCCAGCTTGCGCAAAGGGTTGACTTTTTCAAGTTAGATTCCTTGAATCTAAAAATTATCACAGTTGGTGAATAAATCGAGTCGGGAATGTCCAAACCAAACATCAGTGTGTCACCTTCAGCAGATGTCGGGTACTCCCAGTTCTGTGAATAAGCCGAGCAAAATGGTAACAATGAAAGCAAAAAACATCCAATGAACCTCTTCATGATTCCTCCGATATTTGAATGTAAACTTTTTGACCATTTTAAGTAAAAGTATTACGAGCGGAACAATGATCTAACCTGGATATTCCACCCATCTTGAGCACCTCGTTCCACGTCAAAATGGTAACAAAAAATGCGTTGTTGTTGATCTCGAAAATGCATCTTGATGGCGCAGTCCGGCTTCCATTAATCGGGTCAAACAGTTGGTCAGGAGATTGATTAACCCTAGCGTCTTTGCAATGGCGACCATCATAGCCTCCGCGTGAGAGTTAATTAATATGTGGAGAATCATTAATGTAGACCCCAGACTGGTCTTAATCTACCCCCCCCCCCCCGGACAAATCAAAATTATTTCTGAACTCAATTTTCAAAAACGCATGTCAACATGCCTTCTTTCATTGTTTGCCTTGCCCTCGATCAAACACACGGCGCGCATATTCATTCGACGAGTCATACAGTGCCGATACATTATGCGTATCGCAATAGCAAGACAAACTGAGACACTACCAAGGGGCTTATGGCATTTTTGTAATTTTGGATTATGACAACGCCCGACGAAGTCCTTTCTACCATCGAACAAGCTGAACGCCGACCCACTGCGGTTCCAGAAGAATTACCCGTATTGCCGTTACGCGACATCGTGATCTATCCGCACATGATCTTTCCTGTGCTGATTGGTCGCGCATCGTCGCTCAAGGCTGTTGCCCATGCACTGGAGCGCGACAAATACGCATTTCTCGTTTCTCAGAAAACTGCGCAAACGGACGATCCTGGGTTCGCCGATCTGCACGTTCATGGCACTGTTGCCAAGGTGCTGCAAGTTCTGCGCCTGCCAAACAACCTGCTGAAGGTCCTCGTAGAAGGAATGTTTCCCGGTAAAATCATCGAGACAATCCAGGAAGACCCGTTCCTTGAAGCCCGCATTCAGATGAAAAGTATTGTTGCCGACGAAACCGACAGGCAACTTACCGCACTCGTCAGGCACGCAACAGAGCTCTTTGAAGAATACGTAAAGAACCACAGGAATCTTCCTCCCGAAGTGCTAAGCGCCTTCGACAACATCGATGATCCTGTAAGAAAACTCTTCTATGCTGCTGCCAATGTTCAGCAGAAGGTAGATGTTAAACAACGAATCCTAACTGCTAATACGCTCGTGGATCAGTATGTAGAACTGATTCAAATGATTTCGAGCGAATTGGAATTGCTGAAACTCGAAGCAGAAATCGACACCAAGGTTCAGGATCAAATTCAGAAATCTCAGCGCAAATACTTCATCCAGGAACAGATTCGCGCTCTTCAGAAAGAGCTGGGCGACGAAGACGATGGAGGCCCTGAGTTAAGCCCACTTAAGGATCAAATCGAAAGCGCAGGATTGCCCGAGCCCGTTAAAACAAAGGCGCTGGAAGAATTCGAACGGTTGAAAAAAACACCTTCAATGTCACCCGAATTCGCCGTTAACCGCACATGGCTGGAAGTACTCACATCCGTGCCGTGGTCGAAGCGTTCAAAGGACGATTTAAACATTACGCATGTTCGGCAAATTCTCGACGAAGATCATTACGATCTCACTAAACCAAAAGAACGAATCCTCGAATACATCTCCGTACTGAATCTCGTTGGTACCATACGCGGTCAGATTCTCTGCTTTGTAGGTCCACCCGGTGTTGGCAAAACATCGCTCGCCAAGTCCATAGCACGAGCCATGGGCAGAACATTTGTTCGTATTTCGTTAGGGGGCGTGAGAGACGAAGCAGAAATACGCGGACATAGAAGAACCTATATCGGCGCTATGCCCGGCAAAATAGTACAGGCGATGAAGCGTGCCGGTACGTCCAATCCGGTGATTCTTCTCGACGAAATTGATAAGATGAGCATGGACTTCAGAGGCGATCCATCGTCGGCGCTGCTTGAAGTTCTCGACCCCGAACAAAACTCAGCTTTCAACGATCACTACCTCGAAGTTGATTACGACTTGTCGAATGTGCTGTTCATTGCTACGGCAAATGTCCGCTACGAAATACCTGCCCCCTTACTCGACAGATTGGAAGTCATAGAACTCTCGAGTTATCTGGAACCGGAAAAAACTGAAATAGCAAAACGGCACATCATGCCAAAACTGCTTGAACGGCATGGCCTGAAGGGATTTGACATCCGTTTTTCTGACGACGCATTGCGTAGCATCATCCGCAACTATACTCGCGAAGCCGGCGTGAGAAATATGGAACGAGAAATTGCGGGGATACTTCGAAAGCTTACAACGGAGATTGTAACCGAAGCCTCGAAGAATACTTCGAGTAACGATGGAGATGTCAGGCATTCTCCCTCCTTTAAAAAACTAAAACGGCGCATCTGGAAAATAGATACTAAAGATGTTGAGAAATTCCTGAAAGCTCCCAAATTCAAGGAGCGAAAAGAAGAACTCACAGATAAGGTTGGAGTGGCTCGCGGACTTGCCTGGACTTCTGTAGGGGGCGATACCCTTCCCGTGGAAGTAACGTTCATGCCGGGAGTGGAAAAGCTGACGTTAACCGGCAAACTCGGCGATGTGATGAAGGAATCTGCCATGGCTGCACTTTCCTATTTGAGAAGTGATTTTGCACGGTTTGGACTCGACCCGGATTTTTCCAAGGGAAAGGAAATCCATGTCCACGTTCCGGAAGGCGCCATACCCAAGGATGGACCTTCGGCTGGGATTACCATGACGCTTGCCTTACTCAGCGCCGCCTCTGGCAGACCTATACGAGGCGATCTGGCGATGACGGGCGAGGTAACGCTGCGGGGTCAGATTCTTGCCATTGGTGGTCTCAACGAAAAACTACTCGCTGCCAAGCGTGTTGGCGTTACCACGGTGCTTGTGCCTGAAATGAATCGAATGGATGTAGCAGACCTTCAGCCAGCTGTTACCGATGATCTGGAAATCGTATACGTCAATACAATCGCCGATGCAGTGCCGGTGGCGTTTCCTGATGCAGAGGCAAGGCGAAAACCCAATGCCGGATGCAATGCACCTGCAGGTAAAAGTGCCAAGCGCTCGGCCATTAAAAATGGCAAGGCAGTTGGGAAGGCGGCAGTTAAGCGTTTGAGAAAAGCGTAAGTCTTCATATTTTTACGGTTTAGCTAAACCTGAACTCATACGTCGGAGCATCGTCATGGCCAAAAAGGGCGCACGCGTTATCATCACTGTAGAATGCACGGAAGCCAAGAAAGAGGGCAAGCCGGCGTCGCGCTACACCACGATGAAAAACAAGCAAAACACTACAGAACGGCTTGAAGTAAAGAAGTATAATCCGTTTTTACGACGTCATACCTTACACAAAGAAGTGCGATAAATTTCTTTGACGTCAAATCGGAGTATTACTCTTCTTTTATTCTGTACCCTACTCCCCGAATACTTAATATGATCTGTGGCTGATCTGGACGTTCAATTTTCTGCCTCAGACGTTTAATGTAAACATCGATAATATTTGATTCGGGGTCAAAATTGTGCTTCCAAACATGCTGCATAATCATGCTGCGAGAGAGGATGCGCCCTCTGTTACGTAACAGGTATTCCAAAAGCGCATACTCCTTTGTTGTCAGTTCAATCTCCTTGCCTTCCCGATAAGCAAAGTGCGTAACGAGGTCGAGTTCGAGATCTCCAACCTGCAGGCGTGTGGTTTTATCGGTGCTGGATCGGCGAAGGATGGACCGAAGCCGTGCAGCCAGTTCTTCGAAATGGAACGGTTTTGCTAGATAATCGTCGGCGCCTAGGTCTAGTCCCTGCACGCGATCTTCCATTGTGCCGCGCGCTGTTAACATCAGTATGGGTGTTGATCGGCCCTCTTCCCGTAATGCCTTAACAATGCTGTAACCGTCGAGTTTGGGCAGCATCACGTCGAGAACAAGTGCGTCGAATTCATTTTCCATAGCCAGACGCAACCCTTCTTCTCCGTCGGAAGCGGTTTCAACGATATAGCGCTCTTCCTCTAATCCCCGCTTAATAAAGCTGGCAACCTTGCGTTCATCTTCAACAACTAATATTCTCATGCCGTGCAATCCGAAACTCCCATACTCTAAGATAAAGCGATATTTGCCATACATCATTCAACAAACTTTATTTGTGTTCCGCTCTGCATGGTAATTGGGCATCAAACGATACGCAGGAGACTGTCGAAAATGATTTCCGACGGTAGGGTTCCGCATGCAATGTTGTTCGTCGGAGCTGACGGATACGGAACTCTGGCTCTGGCACTCGATTTTGCACGCCTTGCGGTTTGTAGCAACCCCCGAACGGTTGCTGTCGCCGATTCGGAAGCGCATGCCACGTTCACCGAAGCGTGCGGTGA
>JAGVJW010000122.1 GCA_020050895.1 bacterium
CAGCCATTAGTTCAATTGCCTGGCGCTCTTTCTCCGATTCAAGTACTTGTTTATCGTAAAGATCGTTAAGATCATTCTGGATTGTCGAAAATTCAGTCGAATTAAGAATTATCTCTATCATCGGGACAAAATTGCGTTTGAGTACATCGATGAAATCAGTATCGTGTTCGAGTACGGCAATTGCACATTGTATCGAAACAGCGTCCAACCCAGTGTCACGCATACCCATCGCCCGTTGGTGATTACGGATACTTCGCAGAGTACCACTGAAGCCGTATGATTGAAATCTGCTGCGCATCACGTCGATACTCTCTATTGCATCGCTGCGGCTGAGCTCGGAAAGGACATTGTTCATTGAATCGACAAGTGTGACCTCGGATTGCCGAATGAGACGAGAGCATTCGTCGCGTAGAAACTCAATACGTGCCTCTTTGCTTGCGCCACTTTTGAGCATTCCGATCTCTTGATTGAGCACGACTTGTGCATGCGCCCACGCCAGTGGGTGCATGTTGAACAGATCAGTTTGTTTCATAATCTCTCCCACGCATTGCACACCAGTTCGCAGATCGACTGCTCGTCCAAGCGTATGTAGTGTGATTGGAGGATTCCCTTTGGTGAATGTCCGGTAACGGCAGCAATAACAGCTTCCGGAACGCCAAAACGGATTGAAAGCGATGCAAACGTTCGACGTGCTACGTGTGTGGTAAGCAATTCACCACGGGACTTTACTTCCTCGACTCGCTTACCTGCACTGAACCGAATAATTGTGATTTGTTGTTTCATGTTAGCTCGTTGTGCTAACTCCTTGAGATAGAGATTCTGCTTTACACTCGACGAAAATTCAAACAGAAGGGATGGATATCTTATAAGTATTTCCCGCATGGGTCGCGTGATGGGAATGATGCACGGTGTATCGTTCTTCTGTGTTGAATAACGAATCACTCCCGATTGTAAATCAAAGTGATGTGGTTGCAGCAAAATCAAATCACCGTAACGCATGCCCGAATACACCTGCAGCAGAAAATGATCGCGTGTTCGCGCAAGCCTCGGTGATTCTGAGAGGTCTAACTTCCTAATCGTTTGTAGCTCATCGAGTGTGAGTGCAATGGATTCACTGTTTCTGTTGTCGCGGTAAAACTCTTCGTATGCCGTCGTCGTGTGATATCCTTTCCGCCGTGCCCATTTCATAAAAGTTTTTATCGTCTTGATATAATTTGCAACCGTAGCGTCGAATAAGTTTCTCGTTGTGCGTAGCCAATTGCAATAACTCTGATAGAAATGTTCTTCGATAACCGCGTAGTCGAGCACAACGCGGTTCACTTTCGACCATGCACGCAAAGACTCAAGCGTTGCTCGATACCGAACAAGCGTCACATCGCTCGGACGTTTTGTTGTAACGAGACCCTTCGGTGATCGAATAGTGTACGTGTCGATAAACTCCTGGAACTGGTCAGCAAAAGTGGAAGCATTGAGTTTCGGCTTATCTGCGGAAAGAAATGATTCGATGCGAGCTCGAAACGCTTCGAGGTCAGAATCTCTGATCAACCGTGCTTTGTCTGAAAAACTCAACTCGTGGTAGGCACGGTCAACGGCGTCACGGATCGAGTTCAACCGACGCCGGTTCAGATTCTGGTGTGGATCGTTTGACTTAGGTTCCTGCCGACCATCATTCCACAGTTTTGGATTCGTAGAGATACCCGTTGAGAATCGGAAGCGTTTGCTGCGAAGAGCCACGTTGAGCATCACAATGCTTTGGGGTGCCGACGGCCGATCGAGATAAAATGAAACACGCATGCGAATTTTCGTCAGCAGTAGTAAATATCCGTCAAAAAAAAAAAGAGTGCTGACGAAACTACTGACGAAAATTTCAAATGTCAAGACACGGAGGAAATCAAAACTGACAGTACATATTTAGCTAAGTGTAAGTAAATCAGGTAAATAATGTTCGCTGATGTTCTTGTTTGTTCGCCGGTGTTTGGCTCATTGTGATCTCGCAGGGACTCGAACCCTGGGCCCTGTGATTAAAAGTCACATGCTCTACCAGCTGAGCTACGAGATCAGAACGGCTAAATTACGAATTGCGGATCACTGCTCTCAGTACGGATTCGCTTAGGAAATCCTTTACAACGTGTACTATGCCCTCGGCGTCGAGCTGTAGTTCGTGGTGAAGTTCTTCCTGCGTGCCGTGATCGACAAATTTGTCGGGAATGCCGTGTATGCAGATGTCGGCTGTGGTAGGATGCTTCTGCGTTATGTACTCGGCTACTGCGCTGCCAAAGCCCCCTTGCACCTGACCGTCTTCGACGGTTACGATGCGGCCTATGCGTGTTACGATGTCGTCGATCATGTTTGTGTCAAGGGGCTTCACAAATCGTGCATTGATCACTTCACACTCAATGCCCTCTGTGGCAAGCTGCTCGGCAGCTTGTACTGCGTGCGATACCATCTTGCCAAGTGCTAGGATCACGACATCCTTGCCTGAACGCAGAGTCTCGCTTGTTCCAATCTCGATTGGCTTCATCGGACGTATAGGTGTGCCGATGCCAGAGCCGCGTGGGTAACGTATCGCAATTGGACCGACAGTGTATGAATGTATTGCCGTGTATAACATGTCGCGTAATTCCTGCTCGTCCTTGGGTGCCATTACTATCATGCCCTGGATGATGCGCAGATAGGCGAGATCGAGGACTCCGTGGTGCGTGGGACCGTCGGCGCCGACAAGGCCAGACCTGTCCAGACAGAACACAACATGTAGGTGCTGAAGCGCAACGTCGTGTACAATGTGGTCGAACGCTCTTTGTAAAAATGTTGAGTATATGGCTACAACGGGAATGATGCCCTGCGTGGCTAGACCGGCGGCAAAGGTTACGGCATGCCCTTCGGCAATGCCTATGTCGAAAACGCGGTCAGGGAATTCCTTTTGGACAACGTCGAGCCCTGTTCCGTCAGGCATCGCCGCCGTGATTCCTAACACTTTTCGATTGGTTGCCATGATTTCAACCATGGCTTCGGCAAACACTTTCTGATAGGTGGGAGCCGGCTTTTTAACCTCGCTCCGGACGACTACATCGGCGCCCTGTACCGATGTCTTGGCTTCGACCTTCCCAATGGCATGCAGGAACTGTTTGTCTGCTTCGGCAGGACCATAGCCCTTGCCTTTTTGTGTAATTGTGTGCAAGAGGACTGGGCCCTTGATTTCTCGAATTGCCTTGAGCATCTTAACAAGTTGCTCGATGTTGTGACCATTTACAGGTCCGAAATACCGAAAGCCGAGGGCTTCGAATAACATGCCGGGCGTAAGAATGGCTTTAACGCCCCCTTCAATCCGGTGTACGGTTTTCCGAATACGGTCGCCAAAGTCGTCGAGGCCATGTGTGAGATTGTAAATTCTGTTACGAAGATTCTGCGCCGTTGGCGATGCAAATAGTTCACTGAAATAATTCGAGAGTGCCCAAACATTGGGGGCAATTGACATGTTGTTGTCGTTGAGGACAACAAGAATATCGGTTTTATGAACACCGCAGTTATTCATAGCTTCGTAAGCAAGGCCGCCCGTCATGGCTCCGTCTCCGATAACGGCAACAACTTTAAAGTCCTCTTTTAGCAAGTCTCGGGCAATTGCCATACCCAGGGCAGAAGAAATAGATGTTGTTGCGTGCCCGGCCCCAAAATCGTCGTACTCACTCTCTGACCGTTTTAAAAATCCCGACAGTCCATCTTTCTGACGTATTGTTTGCAGCAGCTCCTTGCGCCCCGTAAG
>JAGVJW010000073.1 GCA_020050895.1 bacterium
CATCTCGGGTTACTACATTATCGACGCCCGACAAGTAATCTGTGTTGTTACGATAGCACCGAGTAATTTCAAAACCAGAGTCTGTTGCATGCAATTGTACATAATAGGTTTGTACAATTCCACTCTCTCTCATTTTTACCGACAAACGCACATTGGATTCATCAAGTTTTGTTGGCGAACTCACAAACACAATATTTATAGAATCAAAACCGATTGGTTTCAGTAGATCTGTTAAACTCACAGACTTTGTCTCTAACAAGTTCTTATCTAAGTACTGGATTGAGGTGCCTTGCTGGCTTGTGAAAACAATTGGCTTGTTCTCTAGAGAAATTGGTGTGACAAAATATCCGCCATATCGTGGCTTGACAGCATCCCGTTTACTTATGTAAACAAATTTATCTTGTGCTTTACCATCTGAAGAATAGGTCTGAAATATTGGCAAGGAATCAGTCGATTTTTGACTAATCTTATTCTTGTCAAATACTGTAATCATCCATCCTTCCTTTGTTGGCAAGAAGCCAGTCGGTTGAGGCTGAATTACTTCGTCGAGTTCCAAGAGTGTCACTCTTTCAATGTTTGAAAAAGTGCGGTCGTACCTAACGATGGAAGCACACGGCACCCACAAGAATGTGTTATCACGGTTCCTAATTGCTGGTACGCTAATCTCAGTGAGTATAGAAATGGAAGCGTCGGCTGAAGTTCTTGCCATACGATATTTTGATTTTCCATCAGTTGGAGAATTACCCGTGGCGCTCAATTGATTGCTATTTAGTTCGGGCAAAATCTCAAAACCTTGTCCCAAAAATTGATTGCCATACTTTTCAATCAGAGAATCCGTTAGTGATACATCAGGTGTAATAGTTCTCTCTATCCTTCCATTGTTCATGTTTACACAATAAATCTGGCCATACTGAAAGTCGGAGATAAACACAACAGAATCATTTAATTGTTCGAGGGCGAACGTTGCAAGGACTTTTGCGCTGTCATTGTCTTGAATTTTTACAATCCGGTCGAATTCCAAATTCTGCACTTCTACCGGATTGTGAGCTGATACACAGGTCAACTCAAGCAAGACACACAATAACATGACTAAAGGTTGCATAGAGAAAGATTATTTGTTTTTGATGAAAATTTGAAACAAATGTTAGGGAGTCTAAAAAAACATTAGAATGTTGCGGATGAACCAGAAGCAACACCTTACATATTTTACGTTTTCAGCAGCGTATTGGAAGTCGACCCGTTCCACCGACCGACGGATCTTTCACAACTCTAGGAAATATTTCCGCTCAGAAACTCAACTAACGTTGGCAATAATTCCTTGTTGCTAATCCATGGCTCGTGGCCTGAGCCACTGTATATAAAAAAGCTAGCATCAGGAAGCACTTGATGATATTTTGCGAGCTGAGAAGGGTTCACAAGCATGCTTGCTCCACCACAAACAACTAGAATCGGAATT
This sequence comes from bacterium, assembly GCA_020050895.1. Lineage (GTDB taxonomy): Bacteria > Bacteroidota > Ignavibacteria > Kapaibacteriales > Kapaibacteriaceae > OLB6. Next base: position 1,457 of record JAGVJW010000073.1, read on the forward strand.
TTCAAACTTGAGAGTTCCTCCCAAGCGGAATAGTTCGCAGAATCTCGTTTAATCCGGCTAAGAATTGTACCATCGATTTCGGGATGTTTATCAATTACATTTTTCAACCATGAGTCTGATAGTTGCTTGTATTCAGCCGGATAGTCTATAAGTACCATTCTGGATACCAGAGATTTAGCTTGAGATGCTACACCAATAGCAATTGGAACAGCCATAGAATGCGCCACAAGACATACCTGGTTCATATCTAGGTTAACCAAAATCTCGCCGACTTCATCGATTTGAGCCTGTAACGAAAAATCATTAATCATCTCCGAATACAACCCTGCTGCCCTGCGGCTTAAAATTAAAACATGGAACGATTCAAACGCTAATGCAAGCGGAGTATAGCCGATAGGAGAACCAAGCATCCCAGGTAGTATGATGACAGGTCTGCTTTCAGAGGTGTTTAATATTTCAAGGTGTTCCGAAGGGATGCCATGAAGTATTATATTAATTTTTTTCATCTATCATACCAATGTCGTAAAAAGATGCCAGCCAATCCTAACGCAATATTCGAAATGGGCAGAAGCGGCAGAATAAAGCTTCAAGAGGTCCACTGTCAAGAAACCCTTAATGGCAGGAGATACATTAAAATGGAGAAACCTTTGAATGTTGCGGATGAACCAGAGACAACACCTTGGTAGAATAAATGAGGCAATCTGTAGTTGAATTTTCTTTTTACAAACATTCCACAGCAGACGCCCTATGAACGAAACACAAGCTACGATGGGTATTGACTCGGGTCAAATGAATTCGTTGTTGGAAGAGCAGATGCACAACGCATTCGATAGGTACAAACCCATCTTCAAACACACGTATCCGAAGGCCGTTGAGACATTGTAACGCTAAATAGTCGTGCTGTAGATTCCGATGATGCAGACCCTCTTGCCGGTCGATGCTGACGCTTCTTTCAATCGGGTGATGTCAGGCGAAAGTGATGGGTGACAATACTTCCGTTTCTTACTTAATGAGCGCCTGAGAATTTTGTTGGAGGACTTTCCCCCTAACCCCCTCTCCTCCCGCCCCAACCCGTATGTTTTGGCGCGAACCTATTTCATCATTTTATTGAGAATATAATGTACTTGCTGGTGGCGGAGACATATTACTTAACTAATACTACGATAGCTCGCCATCCTGAGCTGTTATCAACAATACAATAGACACCTGACAACAAGTGCGCAGAATCCACATTGGTTCTGTTATCTAATGCAGTTACAAGCGTTAACTCTGTGACATCTGTTCCGTTCATGTCTATAACATGCACCGACTTCACGTCTTGAGTAGGGACGCGAATCGTGAATGAGTCATAGAATGCAGGCCGAGTAGTGGATGATGCATAGATATCTTCGTTTTCTACAGTGGCCACGACGCCTTTGTAGTCAAGAATCAGCATATCACTTTCGTATAATTGTAGGGCGATTCGTCCGAGTTTTGCATTCCAAGAAATTGCCCTAGCAAACGGTAATAAGGAAACGGAACTTACAGTAGACAGTGATGAATCAAGAATGAGAATTGAGTCGCGGATCTCACAGAGAATCGTGTTGTCATCAAGAACAGCAACACTGGACAACGGATCCGAGAAAATCCTTGTTAGGCGAATTGCCTGAGTCTTTCTGTCGAAGATTGCCATGCGTTTGGGTGTAGGAATCAGAAGCACATTACCAGATGCGTTAAAACCAAACGTTGTTGCTAAATAACGAGGCATACTTAGGTCATCATGGTAGAACAAATTTGTCATAGAGCGCAGGTTCCAGATTCCACCAACCCTTGACCCAGCAACAACAAGCTCTTCATTGTTTGACGTGAAATCAACAGATATTTCTCCACAGTCTGCGCACTCATCAAACAATACTCTCGCTGTGTCATTCAGGTCTTGTACAACGATTGTGTCGTTGTACACTACTAGGGCAGCATAGTGCAAATCAGATGATAAGGCACGAAGTTGTGTACGTCCAATTACTTCAACGGGTATCGACAACGTAACTGAACGTATTTGTGACCCAGTTGCGAGATCTCGCAAAACAATCCGAGCCGTTTGAACCAGACCCCTAAATAGTTGGACAGTCATTCTACTTTTGAAATACTAAGAAGTAGAGGTCTTGGATGTCCCGACGGAACCTGCCAACGATTTTTGGACACATTTATTCATGAAATTAAGACGCTATTTGCATCATCAATCGGTTTGTTGATCCAAACGGAATCTGATACGTGTTGATGTTTTGGCATTCCTTTGACAATGAACCCACCCTATTTTGAGGTACAATACGTTAAGAGACATTAGACAATCTTCGACGTTGAAACCACTGTGCTTCGCATTCAACCGGTGACAAGCCGCCGATTGAAGTATGCCTCCTGCGTTGATTGTAGAACAGATGAACCCATCTGTAGATGACGGCAGCTGCGTGCTGTACATCACGAAACGGAAAGTGATGCATGAGTTCTGTTTTCATCGTTGCCCAGAA
>JAGVJW010000047.1 GCA_020050895.1 bacterium
CATCAACAACAACCTTTTCGGAAAGGGGCTTTCGTTCCGCTAACGCCTGTCTGATATATGCACGTACGCCGGCAACACCATCGTGGCGCATATATGCATGGAACACCCTCCTCATAGGGATGTTCTTTGAAATGCGCAGGAGTTTGGCTCCCCTCTCGTTTGTTCTAAGCAATCGTCCGGCTGCATCAACCATAAAAACCAGTCCCGACCCAGGCATCTCCAGCATGGCATCCAAAATTCTTCGCTGCCTTCTCAATTGCAAAATCAAGGCCAGTACGATGAGAACAAAGACAAGAGGGATAAGGTACTTTCCTGCTGAATCAATGAATCGAATCATCCACCACAAGGGTTGTGCTGTTGCGTACAGTAATGCCGATCCGCGCTTGCTCGACACCAACAATCCGTTTTTTATATTATAAATTTTTAGTGTCGATGGATCAACATCGAACCGGTGCGCATCTCTGCTAATAATGTTGCCGTTTGAATCAGCCGTTACAATACCCCCTGAAAACAAAACAATAATCTCCTTCTCAACAACACGCAGCGCCAGCGGTCGTCCATACTCGCCCGGCAAAATGGTTCCCTCGATGTTTTCTGTGCCAATTACTTCCGGGCGGGCAGTCACGAGTTCGAAACGTCCGGTTCGCTGCGAAAGCATTGCTATTGAAACACCACCATTTACTACGAATGCATCAATGAGGTCGGAAGCCGCCTGGACAGACATAGTTCGGGTATCTGAATTCAACGTGTTTACTAATGTTATTTGTGTTCCGCGTTCGGCATCAATTGGCGATACAATGAGTACCGTGGTGTTAGCTACTTCGATGCGAGCCGTTGGCGCGAGCGGTACAGAGGGAGTTGCAACCCGACGCATCATGGAATCGATGATACTGAGATATGCTATCCGGCCGATATCGTGCACCGCTGCAACACGCCCTGGGCCGCTTTCAAGCAAGGCACTACCGCGAACGCGGTCTTCTACAAGTGCACTATGTGTTGATGAATCGGAGAGGTTAAATGTCCACAGAGTTGAACCAATCCGAATAAAGGCTATCGGAGATGTATCATCGCAATGCACATCAATATCGATCCCTGGTTCGATTCGCCCACCAAGATTCATAATCCAGGAATGCAGAAGCTCAATCTTTCGTGTTGTGAGATTTATTCTGCAGCCAACAGAATCGGACCTGACAATCAGGAGTTTCTCGTTCCACGGAACAACGCTCCGAATGTCTTCCAGCGTCATGCCTGTTCTCTCCGTCTGTCCGTCGCTCTTCAGAATACTGATCGGTGGGGTTGCCGACATCCATGCAGGTTGGGAACGGTGCAGGACAAATGCAGGAGGCCTAGTGAGCACCGTAATAGCGCCGTTCCAAGTGGTATACACACGATACGTCAACGGATCGGCATCATCTGCATGCAGATGGCTGCACACGAGCGCAATCGTAACCAGCAATGCACTGCAGCGCGTCATTGCGGTTGCACCTCGCAAATCACCCACGCCTGAACTCCTTCGCCTCTTCCAACATATCCAAGATGCTCCGATGTTGTAGCCTTGACACTCACGCGTTCAACCGGTAAAGAACACAATGCTGCAATGTGCATACGCATTTGATTTTTGTAGGGGGCTAGTTTTGGCTGTTCAAGAACGATTGTTGCATCGACGTTAACGACGCGAAATCCTTGATTTGTTACCATATTTAATGCGTGCTCTACAAAAACATTGCTACTTGCCCCCTTCCAAAGTGGATCGGAATCAGGAAAATGTTCACCGATATCGCCAAGAGCAAGCGAACCAAGTAATGCATCTACGAGTGCATGCAGAACAACATCACCATCGCTGTGTGCAACAGTTCCTACATCCGATTGAATTACCACACCGCCGAGAACCAGCGTCTCTTTTGCAGCGAGCCGATGCACGTCGAAACCAAATCCAACCATATTTGCTGATTCTCCGGAATTCCTAAAGCATGAAAATACCCAATATCGACTCTGAAATCTGCAGTGTAGGCGAACTAACGCAGCAGATTCGGATGCTACTTGAAGACGGCATCGGCGAAGTGCTTGTTGTTGGTGAGATCTCGAACTTCAAAACACACACTTCGGGACACCGATACTTCACGCTCAAAGATGGCGAGGCTCAGATACAATGCGTTATGTGGAAGACGCGGAGGCTCGGATTTGCACCTACCGACGGTATGCGTGTTGTTGTGGCCGGAAGGCTAACGGTGTATCCAGCACGTGGCAATTATCAGATAGACTGCGTATCAATTCGACCAGAAGGTGTCGGCGATCTCTATGCAGCGTTCGCAAAACTGAAGGCCGACCTTGAGCAGAGAGGCTGGTTCGATGCCCTTGGTAAGAAGCCGCTGCCAAGGCTACCGACCTCAGTTGGCACTGCAACTTCCGGAACAGGTGCTGCCGCACACGATATGTTTTCAACAATTCAGCGCCGGTACCCGCCGGTCCAAGTTGTGTTTAGACCTACTGTTGTACAAGGCACCGAGGCTGCTGCCGACATTGTAAATGCAATTAGGGAATTGCAAAACGCAGGCGTAGATGTGATTATCGTTGGCCGAGGTGGCGGTTCTATTGAAGATCTCTGGTGTTTCAATACTGAAGAAGTTGCCAAAGCCATCCACGAATCGTCAATTCCTATAATATCTGCCGTCGGACACGAAACGGATTTTACCATAGCAGACTTCGTTGCCGATGTAAGGGCGGCAACTCCCACGGCTGCTGCCGAACTAGTCACTCCATTTACTAAAACCGACCTACTATTGATCATTGAGGAGTTTCGTGCGCGGCTG
>JAGVJW010000086.1 GCA_020050895.1 bacterium
GTACTAATCCTTCTGCAATTGTTGACAGGCTTTCCATTGAAGAACACATTGAACTCGATACAGGTTATTATCACCTGGGTAGTGCGTACCAAGAAGATTATGGCGAATTCAACACTGACCTCGTGTGGCTCGAAGGCTTCTATTGGGAGCGGCTGAATGCAAATGCATACCAAAAAGGAATTCATCGGCACGTGTTAACGCCTGCACCGGATGGCAACGTTTCGTTTGCTGTGCTGTATGCTACATCTACAGATGTTCAATCTGCCAACCCCGACACAAGAGCCGATTTCATCGTAAACGGGTATCAGCAGAAATATCTTGTGTCTGACGGGTTTGACAAACGTAGAATAACTATTTCATCTTCGACTGCCGACGTTGTTAGCGGACAACAGTCGTTCGCTCTGTATTCCACTGGTATCGATTCTGTTCGGCTGAAGCTTGGATATATTTCGGACCTTTTGCTCGACGCTTTCGAAATTCAAGGCGATGTATTGCCGGTGCTAGACAGCGGTCGTTTGAACGCACGCATTGCAAGGACGGATGCACCCTATTCCCTAACGGTATCGAATGCATCATCACCAGGGTACCTGATAGACACAACAAATAAAACATGGGCGCCGCTTAACACATCCGGCACTGGCAGGGTATTGCGTGCAGGATTATCGCCCCGAGATAGAGCCTGGAGTACAGATGTAATCCTGCAAGGTCAGTGGCGCGCAACAGCAACAATAGATAACTCGGTGATCGAGGTTGACAGTTTTCAGAATTTCCTGCTGGCTGTAAAAGGTGGCGCCGACGATATTCCTTTAGTAACAATGTTTACTAGTGCAGACGATCTTGCTGAGAGGATTGCCGAGCTGCCAGCCAACGTTGCATGTGTTGTGATGAATGTGGGTGGTGCCGTTACTGGCAACCTTCAAAGCTCCATGGCATCGAAGAATCTAACAGTTCCCACTGAGACAAATTGGGTGGTGGCAGGTATTGTCTCGAGTACTTCAACATTTCGCAGCTCAAACGAAATCAAGCCGTTTGGCACAACGCTTCGGGCGCGCTATTCCCCGGCCCCCTTCAAAGAACTTCGTGCAGACCTTCCGGCTTCGGAGTCGGGACTTCTCTTTCTTGCCGATGGCAGCGGGATGGAACGTGCTCGCGTTGAACAAGCAAACTTGAATGACCTCGGCGCAGCTACAAGCCAAACCGATGTGTTTATCATCACGTACAAGACGCATCGGGAGCAAGCAGAACGGCTTGCCCAACATCGTCGGAAAACGAATGGAGTAAGTGTCCGCGTTGTAGATATCGATGACGTTATTGATGAATTTGGTTATGGTTTCCGAAGCCCCGAGGGATTGAGGCAGTACCTGTGGCATGCGTACAGTACTGCAGCAGCACCTAAACCGAAATATGTGATCTTATTCGGCAGTGCATCGTGGGATCCGCGCCTGGCTGTAAAGGGTGGGAACGTGAATGCACGCCTTCCCGACCAAATCCCAACATATGGCAGGCCCTCTACCGACTATTATTTCAGCATGCTTGACGACCCCAAAGACTATGGAGTCCCAGAGGTAATTGTCGGACGCATTCCAGCACTGATTAAAGAACACGGCATAGCCGTCGTTGATAAAATTATTAGTCACGATACTTCTGAGTTCCAGCCTTGGATGCGTCGGTGGATGTTTGTTGGAGGTGGATCGGAGCCAGAAGGATTATGTGACACTTACAAGTACATGCTCAAAGACCCATTTGAAACAGGAATTACGTTTACAGAGCCTCCGTTGTGTTTGGATACAGTAACGTTATGTAAATATGAAGCGCCACCCAATGCAGGTTATTATCTGAGACAAGAAATCAACAAGGGTTTGCAATGGATGAACTATTTCGGTCATGGCGCCCTGGAGATTTTCGATATAACCGGATGGGAACCAAACGAGCTGGCTAACCCGGGCAGGTACGGTGTTCTTGCAACATACTCATGCCAAACGGGCGCGTATTCCAACCCAAGTAAACTGAGCAAGAACGGTCAGTACGTTACAGAACCCAATGCTGGATTTGTTGCCGCTGTTGGCGGAACAGGATGGGGAAGAGTTGCAACGCTGACGTTCTTGCTGTATAAGATTCACGAAAACCTGCGAGACACAAGCGTGTCGCCAATGCTCCGATTCCTTGGTGATTTGTACTATGTTTCAAAAGTTGAACTTGCCTACCGCGGCGATCAGGATGGCATCAATGCACTGCAGCAGAATTGCCTTCTTGGCGACCCACTTTTGCGAATCAGAATAGATACATTGGTTAACGTCTTTCTGCGGCAGGAAGACGTTACCGTTACAACTAAGAAGGGTTTAACAGAACTCACCGATGCAGATTCTCTTGGTTACGTTAACGTTATGCTTAACAACAGCGGCATCGGGACCGAAGCTCCCTTCGTTGTTTCGTTAAAGCATGCATACACCAATCTCGACACAACCACTCAGCAGATAGTAAGCGGCATTTGTGTTGGATCGAGGATTGCATTCCCGGTTTCTATTCTTGGGAGGCCCGGAACACACACTATTGAAATTATTGCGGATGCAGAGTATGTTCTGGATGGCGATACGTCGGATAATAGAGTTATAACATCGTTTACCGTACTCCCTCAGTCGCTTCTTCCGTTGCAGCCAGTGAATAATGGTGTAGCTATCCGAGGCAACTGGTTCGTTCGCGTATTGGATCCAACAGATAAGACAAACACCGTTCAGTTCGCAGTATGTAGCGAGCAATCGCTGAAGCCGGAAAACATTCTGCTGCCATCGATGCCATCAGAAGTCACACGCGATAAAAGCATCGTTGATTGGAAGACCACTGCTGCTAGAGATCTTCCACTGGGCCCGGCGTGGATTGCTGCTTGGTTGACATTCGACGAAACACAGCAGACGTCTGCTGTTATGTGGATTCCAATAACAGTTGTCGATGTGAATCCAGCATACACAGCAAAGGTGTATGCAAATCTTATGAATGAAGATACTCCAGATTCTGTGCAATTCGATTCTGTAAAAAATGCGTATCGTCTCTCTGTACGTCAGCATAACATCTACGTCCGCTCGAGTGGCTTAGCCACTCCGAATGTTGATATCGAGCCTGTTCTTGAGTTTCGTGTCGACGACAAGGTTTACCTGAAGAATCCATTTCTTCGAGGCATCAACCTGATGTTGATGAATGAAGTCGACACCGTTCCCTATGCGTTCCGATGGTACGATACATACATCGATCCATATCCACCGGAAGTTGGGTATGACGGTACAACATCGGACCTCATTCGATTCTTACGCGACTCTGTGACATCTGCTGACCGCGTTGCCTTTGCAGCGAGTAAGGAGTCGTTCTCAGGTTTTAAAAAAGATTATAATCTTGACTCGCTCAAAGAGATTCTTCGTTTGTATGGTTCGAAGTTTGCAGATTCTCTCGATTCAGCCTCTTCGTGGGCAATGGTCGGTCAGCGTGGTATGCGTCCCGGTGAGGCGGCAGAATTGTGGAAGGCCGCACCGGATTCCATTGTAACACTCATTACTCCTTTGCCGTTCTATGCTCGGTCAGGTAAGGTTTCCACCGACTGGATTTTCGCAGGTAGCTCGTGGGACAGTGTTTGGTTGCAACAATCCCGGAACGGCGTGCAATCTGCGATTGTTGGCAAAAAGCTAGATGGCTCGGAAAGTGTTGTCAAGGATTATTCGGACAGTTCATCTGTGTGGCGTCCGGATACACTGCAACCGATTCCGCGGATGATTCAGATCCTGTGGAAACTCGATCATGTTGGTGGCGACACTTCTTCGGCTAGCGTGAGTGCTGCCAATGTTTCGTTTATTCCAGCTCACGAATGGATTCTCGAGCAAGACAACCTTACATTCATGCAGCCTGAAGTGTTAAGGGGCGATACAGCGTATCTGCGTGTGTTGGTTCGGAATGCAGGCGTGCGATATCCGACGCCACTCTCTCAAGTGACGGTTACCGCCGAGGGAACGTCGGCCGGCGCAATAGCGTATCGCGGAAATACTAAGATTGGACCAATTGCAGCCGACGACTCCCTTAGCGTTGTTGTTTCTATTCCAACAGAAGCAGCAGGTTCGCAATCGAAAGTTTCAGTAGTCTTAGACGAAAACCGCGAACAGTATCAGTTTTACACGTTCAACGATAAAAGAACCGTTGTCCTTACCGTAAAAGAGGACATTACACCGCCAACAATTGCAGTGAAAGCCAACGGCAAGGATGTTACTCAGGGAGCTTATGTCCTGCGGGATGCGCTCATAGAGATTCTGCTGAAGGACAATTCACAACTTCCGATTAACGATTCAGGCAGACTAGTTGTTTTTATAAATGGTGATAGAATCAGAACGTCGAACACTACTGATTATAGGTGGCTAACATCACAAGAAACTCTTGATGCATATCCGGGAAGCAATGTGAGAGCAGCGCTTCAATTCAAATATCCGCTGGAGATGGGGCAGAACAACGTTATCGTCCGCTCGAGCGATGCAACAGGAAATGAGCAGGAATTCGAAACACAATTATGGACCACTGATAACAATGAAGTTGAATCTGTGTCTGCAGACCCCACTCCATCCTTCGGTCCCGTGCGTTTTTCAGTTATACTCAAAACAGATCGTGCAGAAGCCAACGGCACCATTGAGATCTTCGATCTCAATGGCAGGAGGGTAAGATCTCTGAATGCCGCATTGTCTGTAGGCACGTCTATAGTTGAATGGGACGGCCGAGGTGACGACGGCCAGACCCTGCCATCGGGGATGTATGTATATCTCTTGCAAATGGAAGATGTGACTAATGTGCCCCTTTCAAAAGTATCGGGCAACCTGATGATCTTA